>NZ_JAYRVJ010000165.1:0-25980 GCF_041918635.1 Promineifilum sp. (SeqCode) | reverse complement strand
GAAGTCGATCCTGATCGCCTCGCTGGTCTTCAACCTGGGCGTACTGGCGTTCTTCAAGTACTTCAACTTCTTTATCGAGTCGGCCGAGTACGTCCTGTCGCCGATGGGCTTCCACCTGGAGACGGTGAGCATCATCCTGCCGGTCGGCATCTCGTTCTTCACGTTCGAGTCGATCAGCTACGTCATCGACATCTTCCGCGGCAAGACGAAGCCGGCCGAGAGCTTGGCCGACTACGCCCTGTTTGTGGCCTTCTTCCCGCGGCTGGTGGCCGGCCCCATCGTGCGCCCGGCCGATTACTTGCCTCAACTGAAGAAGCCCATCGGTATCCGCGGCCACAACGTCTGGGCCGGGGCGCAGATCTTCACCGTCGGCCTATTCAAGAAGCTCATCCTGGCCGACAGCGTGGCCCCCTTCGTGAACCAGGTCTTCGCCGACCCGAACTATTACTCCGGGCCGACGGTCTGGCTGGCCGTCTTCGCCTACGCCATCCAGATCTACTGCGACTTCTCCGGCTACTCCGACATGGCTATCGGCATCGCGCGGATGTTGGGCTTCCACCTGAACCGCAACTTCCACATGCCCTACATCGCCACCAGCGTCACGGAGTTCTGGCAGCGCTGGCACATCTCCCTGTCCACCTGGCTGCGGGACTATCTCTACATCCCGCTGGGCGGCAACCGCAAGGGCGACCGGCGCACCTACGTCAACCTGATGATCACGATGCTGCTGGGCGGCCTGTGGCATGGCGCGAGTTGGAACTTCGTCATCTGGGGCGGCGTCCACGGCGGCGCGCTGGCGGTCAACCGCTATTGGGGGAGTGTCGTGAAGGTCAAGGCGACGCCCGTCGGCCGGTTCCTGGCCTGGGCCGCGACCTTCCTGTTCGTCTGCGCCGTCTGGGTGCTCTTCCGCGCCCCGGACACGGCGACGATGCTGGCCATGTACAGCAAGATGCTGTTCATCAACTCGGCCGGCGTGGCCTGGTACTACCACTGGTTCTTCGTGGCGGCCCTGCTCATGGTGGCCGGCCACCTCATCGGCATCTACCGCGACCGCGCCGGGGCGAAGGAGTTGGTGTTCTTCGATTCACCCTACAGCTTCAAGGCGGCGTTCGCCATGTCGGCTGTGTTGCTGCTCATCTACGTCTTCGCGCCGACGAACACGAACCCGTTCATCTACTTTCAATTCTGAGCAATTAAGAATTGGGAATTAGGAATGCAGTAGCCCAACCAAGAACCCGATTCCTAATTCTTAATTCCTAATTCCTAATTTCTTTACCGTCATGACGCCAACGACCGACAACAACGCGCCGCGCCTGCGCCTGGCCTGGGTGTCGCCCCTCACGCCGTGGAAGCTCGATTCCGTGACGTGGCTGGACACGACGCGCGAGTTGCGGCGGTTGGGTATGGACGTGACGCTGCTGGCCGCCGGCCGGGCCGGGCCGGCCAACTATCGCGGCATCGAGGTGCTGAACATCCCGCGGCCGGAGACCTACTTCATCGGCCGCGCGCTGTTCCACCTGCGCCTGCTGCGCTACCTGTGGCCGCGCCTATCAGAGTATGACTTTGTGCTTTTCCACCCCATCTCGGCCATCTGGCTCTTCCCGCTGCGCCTCTGGCGGCGGCGTCCGCTGCTGGTGATGGACTCACGCGACCTGCTGGACTTCGGCAACAAGACGCTGAAGGCCCGCCTGCGCAACGCCCTGGAGCGCTTCACCTACCGGCTGGCGACCCGCCTGGCCGACGGACAGACGGCCATCACCCCCCGGCTGGCCGAACTGGTGGGCGTCCCGCCGGCGCAACTGTGGGGCGTCTGGCCGTCGGGCGTGAACCCGGAGCCGTTCGCCGCGGCGCGCGCCGCCCGGCAGTGGCCGGCCGCGGGCGAGCCGTTGCGCCTGGTCTACGCCGGCATCTTTCTGGAACAGCGCAACCTGCTGCCGCTGGTGCGCGCGGTGCGGCGGGCCAACGATGAGGGCATGGCCTTCGCCCTGACGCTCTACGGCGACGGGCCGCTGCGGCCGGCGCTGGAGGCGGGCGCGGCCGAGACGGGCGGGCGGGTGCGCGTGGCCCGGCCCATTCCCTACGAGCAGATTCCGGCCATGCTGGGGGAGGCCCACATCGGCGTCACATCCCTGCCCTCGCCCGACGACGTGAAGTACGAGGCGTCTAGCCCGCTGAAGCTGTTCGAGTACATGGCCGCCGGTCTGCCCGTGGTAGCGACGAGTAACCGCTGCCACACCGACGTGGTCGGGGCAGGGGGCTATGCCTTCTGGGCGGCCGACGCCACCGAGGCGGAACTGCTCGGCGCGCTGCGCCAGGCGTGGGCCGCCCGCGACCGGCTGCCGGAGCTGGGCGAGGAAGCGTACCGGGCGGCTGACGAATGGACGTGGGCCGCGTCGGCCCGTAAACTGTTCGGGGCGCTCGAAGCGGGGTGGCGCGCCCGACGGCCGGGCCGGGCGGCGAATTACGAATTGCGAACGACCAGAGATGCTGCTTAGGCGGCGCTCTGAAGACGGCGATAAATCGCCTGGCGATAAATCGCTCGACTACGAACCAAACAAGGATGAAGTGATATGAACATTCCCTTTGTCGATCTACAGACACAATATCAGAGCCTGAAGCCGGAGATGGACGCGGCTGTGTTGGCAGTGATGCAGCGCGGCGACTTCGTCCTCGGCGGGGCCGTGACCGAGTTCGAGCGCGCCTTTGCCGAGTATTGCGGCGTCCCCTATTGCGTGGGCGTCGATTCCGGCTATTCGGCGCTGGAGTTGATCGTGCGGGCCTACGACATCGGCCCCGGCGATGAGGTCATTGCCCCCGCCAATACTTTCATCGCCACGACGCTGGCTATCTCCAACGCCGGGGCGACGCCCATCCTGGTCGATTGCGACCCGGAGACGTACAACATCGACGTAACCAAGATCGAGGCGGCCATCACCCCGCGCACCAAGGCCATCATGCCGGTGCACCTCTACGGCCAGACGGCCGACATGGACGCCATCGTCGCCATCGCGCGCAAGCGCGGCCTGTACGTCTTTGAGGACGCCGCCCAGGCCGCCGGGGCGCGCTACAAGGGCCGCCGCGCCGGCAGTCTGGCCGACGCCGCCGGCTTCAGCTTCTACCCCGGCAAGAACCTGGGGGCCTATGGCGACGGCGGCGCGGTGACGACCCACAGCGCCGAAATCGCCGAGAAGATTCGCTTGTTGCGCAACATCGGCCAGAAGGTGAAGTACTACCACGAGGTGAAGGGCTTCAACAACCGCCTGGACACGATGCAGGCCGCTGTGCTCAAGGTGAAGCTGCCCCACCTGGACGAGTGGAACGCCAGCCGCCGCCGGGCCGCCGCCACCTACAGCGAACTGCTGGCCGATCTGCCGGTGGTGACGCCGCCGACGGCCGGCTACGCCGAGCACATCTTCCACCTGTACGTCATCCGCGTCGCCAACCGCGAGGCGCTGATGGATCATCTCAAGTCGAAGGGCATCGCCTCCGGCCTGCACTATCCGATTCCGATCCACCTCCAGCCGGCCTACAGCGAGTTGGGCTATAGCCGGGGCGACTTCCCCGTGACCGAAGCCTACGCCGACACCATTGTCTCGCTGCCGATGTATCCGGAACTGGACGACGCCAAGGTGGCCTTCGTCGTCGAAGCTATCCGCGAATTTGTCGATGCTCATGGCCTGGGTGAGAGTCCGGCAATGGCGATGGCCGCGGGCTAGACAGTTTGCTACTATAGAAACTGTGATACTTGGAGAGGGGCAGTCGCGACAACTGCCCCTCCGGTGAACGGTCAGGTACTTATGGCACGGCAAGATACTTACCACAGCGGCACATCCACCCGCGGCGCGACACCGTCAGCTGTTGAAAAGGGGGCGCGGACGCGCTCGGAGTGGATGCGTCAGGGTTGGTTCCGGCTGCTGGCCCTGGTTTTTCTGGCCGAGTTGTTTGTGCCGTTTCTGCTCTGGCCGGTCGGCTTGCCCCGCGCCGTCGACGGCCTGCGTGAACTGGCGCCGGTCATTGCCGTACTCATCACCTTCATGTATATGCTGAAGGAGGACCGAACTCCCGGCGCGGTGCTGGTCATGCTGGGGATTACCTTCATCTGGGGCCTGGTGGCCACGCTCGAGGGCCAGGGCCTGGCCGCGACGACTTGGGGCTGGTGGCGGCTGTTCAAGTACCCGATCCTTGGCATCTTCGCCTACTTGGTGCAAGACTGGCCGAAGGACTTCGCCCGCTGGCTTCTGAGGTTCTGCATCGGTCTGTTACTCTTTGAACTCGGTGTCCAGTTGGTGCAGTTGGCGATGGGTATGCCGGTGGGCGATAGCTTGGCCGGCACGCTTGGCTGGAAGGGCGTCATGCAATACTCCATGATGACGTTCTTTATCGTTTGCCTGGGATTGGGCCACTGGTTGGCGACGCAGGAATGGAAGACACTGTTCCTTATCCTGCTGCTCGGTTTCGTCGGCAGTATGCTGAACGGGACCAAGTTTTACCTGTTCGCCGTCGGCTGGCTGGTTGGCGTTACCCTGGTCATCCACCTGGTGCGGGGCGGGCAATTCCGGCAGCTGTTCCTGTCCATGTTCATCTTCGCCTTGGCCGCCGTTGCATTTATCACGGTCTACAACTCCTATCTCGTTAACAGCCGCGGTTTGCGGCCGCTACAGGAGTATTTGCAGCCGGAGACAATGGAGCGCTACCTCTTCACCGATGGTCAGGGCGATATTGACGGGCTTTATAACCTGGGCCGCGGCCTGGCGGTCACTTACAGTTGGCAGCAGATTCGGCGCGACCCGACGACGACGCTCTTTGGCTTCGGCCTGGGCACGCGCACCGAAAGCTCGGCGCTGGGCGTGAGCGGTCTGGGGTTGGAACAAGATATCTATGGCGGAGTGGGCAGCACCACATTGGGGGCCTGGATTCAGGAACATGGCCTGCTCGGTTTGGGCGTCTTCCTGCTCTTTAACCTATGGATCTCTCTAAAGCTAATCCGCTTCGCCCGGGCTACCTCTGATCCCTATCAGGCGACGCTGGCCTTCGGCTTGCTCCTCTTCACCCTGTCGTGGCCGGTCTGGATATGGTACCATAAGGCTTGGATCGCCGGGGTCATGATGGTGCTCTATTGGGTATCGCTCGGCTACATCTTTCGCCAGCTTTACTCTTCGGCGCGGCGCGTCGCCCGACGCGTCTGATCATCCGATTTGTCGCGTTGCCGGCGCTTCGCGTTGCCGGCTGTTTACTCCTCTCGTCAGGTTTATCGTAAGCCGCATACGCTACGATGCTCTCGTAGAGATCCAATACTGCCATCCGACACACGGAGTGGCCGGGAGCTTTCTATCTCAAATGAGCGGAGGAGAGTTGAATGCCTTCTCAAAGGCCTAATATCCTGTTGATCGTCATCGACTGCCTGCGGGCAGATCGAACGTTCGACGACGACCGCACGGCGCAGACGCCGGGCCTGCACGCGCTGGCCGAGCGCGGGACGCTCTTCACGCATCTCATCACGGCCAACTCGATGACCATCCCGTGCATGACGACGATGTTCAGCGGCATGTACCCGGCCCACCACGGCGTACGGGCCATGGTGGGCGCGCGCGTGTCCGACAGCGTGCCCTTGCTGGCGGAGCTTCTGCGGGTCAACGGTTACCACACCTATGCCGAGGCGACAGGCCCACTGAGCCAGTTCTACCGGCTGGATCGCGGCTTCGATCAGTACGAGTTCCGCGATGGGGTCAAGTCGCCCATGCTGGGCGAGTGGGGCGACGGGCTTATCCGGCGCTTCGCCAATGGCGAGTTCCGCGAGCCGTGGTTCACCTACCTGCACCTGTGGGGCGTCCACCGGCCGCGCCAGGTCTCGCCAGCGTACAATAAGCCGGAGTTCGGCCGCACCGAGTACGACCGGGCCATCTCCAGCTACGACGCCCGCCTGCGCGAGCTGCTGAAGGCCATCGACCTGGACAACACGATTGTGCTGGTGACCGGCGATCACGGTGAGAAGATCCCGGAAAACAACCTGGAAAACCAGGTGGAGTTCTTCAAGAAATCCCTCTCCAAGGGCAGCCAGGGCAAGGCCAGCAGCGCCTGGGTGCGGACGCGGCGCAAGGCAGTGGCCTCGCTGCGCGCGGGCTGGTTCTCCACGGCGCGCCTGCTCTACCGCGCGGGCGTGCTCGATAGCCCACTGGCTAGTGTGACCGGCCACGGCTACCACGTCTACGATTCGCTGGTGCGCGTGCCGCTGGTGGTGGCCGGCGGGCCGGTGCCGGCCGGCCGGCTTATCTCCGAGCAGGCGCGGCAGATCGACATCATGCCGACCATCCTCGACCTGGCCGGCCTGGCGGACGAGACGCCCCACACGGCCGATGGCCGCAGCCTGACCCCCTTCATGCACGGCGAGACGCTGGTCGAGGAGCCGGCCTTCATCGAGACGTGCCAGAATTCCCGCGAGCCATCTACTTTCTACGGCGTACGCTACGATGGCTATAAGTACGCCTACGACGCCAACAACCCCAAGGTTCCCGAAGAACTCTACGACCTGACGGCCGATCCGCGCGAGACGAAGAATCTGGCGGCATCGCTGCCCCGCAAGGCGGCCGAACTGCGGGCGCTCATCGAGAGCCATCTGGATCAGGCCGCGACGGCCGCTGTCTCCATGACCGACGAATTGAGCGATGTCGAAATGGCCGGCCTGGCCGAACACCTCCGCAAGCTGGGCTACGTCGAGTGAGCGCTATCCCATGAAGAAACTATTCGGCAAACTGCGCGGCATCGCCGTGCCAAACGGCGCTACCGCGCCAACTCCTCCCCCGCCCGCGCCCATCGTCGTCGTGTCCGGTCTGCCACGCTCCGGCACGTCGATGATGATGAAGATGCTGGAGGCGGGTGGCATCCCGCCGCTGACGGACAAGCTGCGCACGGCGGACAAGGACAACCCCAAGGGGTATTACGAGTTCGAGCGGGTCAAGCAACTGGACAAGGGCGACACCGCCTGGCTGCCGCAGGCCGAGGGCAAGGTCGTCAAAGTCATTTCAGCCCTTCTCAAGCACCTGCCGTCCGACTATCGCTACCAGGTCATCTTCCAGCGCCGCCACATGTCGGAGATATTGGCCTCGCAGCGCAAGATGCTCGTCCACCGCGGCGAAGACCCGGACAAGATGGACGACGCGCAGGTAGCGGCGCTCTTCGAGCGGCACGTGCAGCAGATCGAACAATGGCTCGGGCAACAGCCTAACATCGAAGTCCTGTACACGCACTACAGTGACGTGATGGCCGACCCCCTCGCGGAGATCGACCGCATCGGCCGCTTCCTGGGCCGCGATCTGGATGTGCGCGCTATGGCTGAGGTGGTTGACCCGGATTTGTACCGCAATCGGCAGGTGGAAGAAGTTAGTGAGTAGTAGTCAGTAGGACAGTAAGCCAGTGGGTCAGTAGGTGACCAGGTGGCTGGTGGGTTCTCCCCCGCACCCCCGCCCCCTGCTCCCCCGCATTTCGTTCAGAACGACACCATGAAGATCTTAATGGTCAACAGCTTCAACTACGTCCGGGGCGGCGCGGAGCGCTGTTTCCTGGACTTGTCGGCGCTGCTGGAGGCGAACGGGCACGAGGTCGTCCCATTCGCCATGCAGCACCCGCAGAACGCGCCGTCGGCCTACGACGATTACTTCGTCAGCCACATGGACTTTCCGACGGAACTGGCGAAGCCGGGGCTGCGACCCAAGATCGACGTGACCGAGCGCATCCTCTACTCCCGCGAGGCGCGGCGCAAGATCGAGCGGATCGTCGCCGACACCCGGCCCGACCTGGTGCACATCCACGGCTTCATCCACGAGATGTCCACCTCCATCCTGCCCGCCCTCAAGCGGGCCAGTTTGCCCGTGGTGCAGACGCTCCACGACTACAAGATCGTCTGCCCCAACACGACCTTTATCTCGCAGGAGAGCGTGTGCGAGCGCTGCCGGGGCCACCGCTATTACAACATCGCCCTCCACCGCTGCAAACGCGACTCGCGCATGGCCAGCATCCTGGCCGGGGCGGAGATGTACTTCCACGAGCTGTTCCGGCTCTACGGGCCGAACATCGACCTGTTCATCTCCCCCAGCGACTTCCTGGCCCACAAGGTGCGCGAGCACGGCGTGCGCCAGCGCATCGTGACCATCCCCAACTTCATCAACCCCGACCGCTTCCAGCCGCACTACGAGCCGGAGAACTACTTCATCTTCGTCGGCCGGCTGGTGCAAACGAAGGGCATCTTGACCCTGCTGGAAGCGGTGCGCCGCCTGGGGCCGGCGGCTGAGTTGCGCGTGGCCGGCGCGGGCGAACTGGAGCCGGAACTGCGGGCCTTCGTCGCCACTCACGGCCTGAGCAACGTGAAGTTCCTCGGCCATTTGGGGGCCGAGGAGCTGACCCGGACGATGCAGCGGGCCGCGTTCACCGTCCAGCCGTCGGAGTGGTACGAGAACTACTCCATGACGGTCATCGAATCGCTGGCCTGCGGCACGCCCGTCATCGGCGCGGCCATCGGCGGCATTCCCGAGCAGGTGCGCGACGGCTGGAACGGCTTGCTGTTCGAGCCAGGCGACGCCGGCCAGTTGGCCGAGAAGATCGACCACCTGCTCAACCGGCGCGACCTGGCCGTCCAGATGGGGCGCAACGGCCGCGAACAGGTCGAGCGCCTGAACGGCCCGGCCGCCCACTACGACCAGACAATGACCGTTTACGAACAGCTTGTGGGGCGGACAGCAGTCTCTCCCCGCCCCGCCGCTCAGATCGCGCGTTGACCCCGCCGAGAGACAGACTATGAAAAAGAAGATCGCCTACATCGGAATCAAGGCCCTGCCCGCCAACCAGGGCGTGGACACGGTGGTCGAGAAGATCGTCACCCGCTGCGACCACGACCGCTTCGAGCCGGTGGTCTACGTCAACCGCGCCCTGACCTCGCCGGAGACGGAGATACCCGGCGTGCGACTGGTGCGCATCCCCACCCTGCCGGGCAAGGGGCTGAACGCCGTATCGCTCTTTCTGTTCAGCGCGTTGCACGCCCTCTTCTTCGGCGACTACGACCTGGTCAACGTCCACAGTGTCGAAACGTGCTTCATCCTGCCCATCTTGCGCCTGCGCTACAAGGTCATCGCCACGGCTCACGGTCTGCTGAGCAAAGAGCCGGCCGAACTGAGCAAGTGGGGGCGGCTGAAGCCGCTGCTACGGCTGACCGAGCTGCCTTTCATGCACCTGACCAGCGCCCGCACCAGCGTCTCCAAGCCGGATAAGCTCTACCTGGAGGCGCACTACCGGCGACCCGTCGAGTACCTGCCCAACGGCATTGACGAGTTGCGGCCTGACGTGGACGCGGCGCGCGAACTGCTGGCGCAGCATGGACTGGAGCCGGGGCGCTATCTCATCTTCACCGCCGGGCGCGTCGTGCCGCGCAAGGGCTGCCACTTCGTGCTGGAGGCGCTGCGGCAGATGGACGCGGACGTCAAGCTGCTCGTCGTCGGCGACACCAGCCACGTGCCCGAATACGCCGCGCAACTGCGGGCGCTGGCCGACGACCGCGTGCGCTTCGCCGGCTTCATCTCGTCCAAAGATCTCTTGTTCGGTCTGATATACTTGTCACAGCTATTCGTCTTTCCGACGACGTATGAGGCCATGGCGATCACCTTGCTGGAGGTGTCGGCGCTGAAGACGCCGCTCATCGCCAGCGACATCCCGGAGAACCGGGAGGTGTTGCCGGAGCAGGCGTTGTTCTTCCGGTCGGCCGACGTGGCCGACCTGCGGGACAAGATGGCCTGGGCGCTGGCGCACCCGGACGAGATGGCGGCCCTGGCCGCGCGGGCGCACCAGCGCGTCGGCGAGCAGTACCGCTGGCCGGCCCTCATCGCCCGCTATGAGGAACTGTACGAGGAGCTAATCGCTGCCCGGCGCGGCCGGCCGGCCGCCCAGCGACGGGCCGTTGAGGGGAAATGAGCGCGTGGTAAGGGGTGACTTGGGACGAGCGGCCCGGCGGGCTGCCCGCAAGGTTGTTCGTAATCAACCCTTGCTACGCTGAGAGTGAGACCTGACAGGTGTCGGGCGTTGGCCGCCAACGCCCAACACCTGCCAGGTCTGGAGTGGAAAGTCGTAGGAGCACACGTAGACATGGAGCTAAGAACATATCTGTCGGTTTTGGGACGGCGCAAGTGGATCGTCCTGTTGAGTACGCTGCTAGGCGTCGCTATCGCCGCGGCGGTCACCTTCTTCTCGACGCCGCAGTACGCGGCCTCGACCACGGTGCGCGTGCTGACTGTCGGCGGCGGCTCGCTGACCGACGCCCGGCCTGACATCAACTACACCGAGCGGTTGGTCAACACTTATGCGCGCATCATCACCAGTTCCACCGTCCGCCGGCAGATTCGGGACGAGTTGGGACTGGAACAGCTGCCCATCATCTCCGTCCAGTCCATTCCCGGCACCGAGCTGCTCCGCATCACGGCCGAAGCGACTGAGCCAGAGGACGCCCGTGACATCGCCAACGCCGCGGCACAAGTGCTGATAGACCAGAACCTGGAGTTCTACAGCGGCGGCGCGGGCCAGAGCGCGCAGGAGATCCTGGGCGAGCAGCTGGCGGCGGCTGAAGAAGAGCTGAATCAGGCGCGCGCCGATTACGACGCCGCGGTACAAAATCAGGAGGAGAACCCCGGCGCGGTGACGGCCGCCAGCCAGTCCCTCGAGGTGCGCGAGCGCACCCACGCTTCCCTGCTAACCCAGTACGAGGCGGCGCGTCTGGAAGAGACTCTCCGAGCCAACTCCATCTCCGTCATTGAAGAGGCCACGGCCCCTAACCGCCCGGCCAAGCCGCGTCCCCTGGTCAACCTGGCCCTGGGTCTGGCGTCCGGTCTGGTGGTCGGCGTGGCGCTGGCCTTCCTGCGGGAGAACCTGGACACCACGCTCTACACAACCGAACAGATTGAGGGCGCCACGCAGATGGCGACCGTCGGACAGGTTCCAGCCTCCAAGGATGAGTTGAGCATTGCCCGCATCGGCAGCGGCCACTATCCGCAGCTAGAGTCGTTCCGCCGGCTGCGCACCAACATTCTGGCCTCCAGCGGCAGCGGGGCGCAGGTCGTCCTGCTGACCAGCGCCAAACGTGGCGAGGGCAAGTCAACGGTCTCGGGCAACCTGGCCGTGACCGTGGCCCAGAGCGGGCGCGAAGTGGTCATCGTCGATTGCGACCTGCGCTTGCCGACGGTGCACAAGCTGTTTGACGTGCCCAACAAGCGGGGCCTGACGAACATTTTGGCCGGCGACCTGGCTGTGGAGGAGGCCATCCTCGACACCGCCTTCACGCGTGTGCGGGTTATCACCAGCGGCCCGCTGCCGCCCAACCCGACGGAATTGCTTGGCTCGCAGCGCATGCTCGAACTGATCGAGCACCTGAAGACGATGTTCGACTTCATTGTGCTCGACACGCCGGCGCTGCTGTCGGTGGCCGACGCGGCCGTGCTGGCCCCCTCGGTGGACAACGTCATCCTGGTCGTGGCCCAGGCGCAGACGCGCCGCGGCGACGTGCAGGCCGTGCGCCAGCAGTTGTCGAACGTCAACGTCAAGTCGATGGAAGTGGTCGTCAACCGCGTGGAGCCGAACGGCAGCTACGCGTACTACGAATCGGAAGCACGGTAAGAAGTTGAGAGTTAGGAGTTGAGAGTTAAGAGCCAGACCACAAGGGGTTCATAATTCCTGATTCCTAATTCATAGTTACTGAAGAGGACGCCATGCGTGTGGACTTCATGATGATAGGGGCGCAGAAGTGCGGCACGACCAGCATGGCCGCCCAACTGGCCGCCCACCCTCAGATTTGCTTCTGCCGGGACAAAGAGCCGGGCTACTTCCATAAGACGGAAGCGTGGCGCGAGGGGCTAGACGCCTATCATGCCCTCTACACGCCGCGGCCGGGCCAACTGCTGGGCGAGGCGTCAACCTTCTACACCTTTTACCCGGAGTTCCTGGATACCCACAAGCGGCTCTACGACTACAACCCGGCGCTGAAGCTCATCTACGTCATGCGTCACCCCGTCGAGCGCGTCATCTCCCATTACACCCACAACCGGGTGCGCGAGATCGACGCCCGCCCGCCGGAGGTCGCCGTCTTCGCCGACCCGGCCTATGTCAATCGCAGCCGCTATGGCGTACAGATTCGCCCTTATCTGGAGCTATTCGGGCCGGAGAACGTCTTGCTGCTGATCTTTGAGCAGTACACGGCCGACCAGATCACCACGCTCCACCGCATCGCCGGCTTCCTGGGCATCGATCCGGCCCCGTTCGACGAGACGGACACTACGCCGCAACACCAGTCGGTCGGCCAGCCCTACCTGCGGTCGGAGGCGCTGCGCAACTTCACCCACAGCGGCGTTTTCCAGAAGATGCGGGGCGTTGTGCCGGCGTCCATCCGCCAGCCCATCCGCCACCGCCTGCTGTCGAACACCATCGAAGAGAAGCCCCACTTCTCGGCCGAGACGAAGGCCGCTCTGTGGCGGCTGCTGGAGGACGACGTTCGCACGGTAGAGGAGTTGCTGGGCGAGCGCCTCGACGGCTGGCGACGCGACTATACTCACTGAGGCCGTTCCGGAATAGCGATGTATAACCTGAAACCTTCCGACTTCAACCGCCGGAACATCTCGTTTGGACTCTTCCGCCTCTACAAGAGCGCGGTGCAACAGCTGAACAAGCTGAGGCGCGCCGGCCGGCCGGGCGACCAGACGATCCTGTTCATCCTCGGCATCCAGCGCGCTGGAACCAGTCTGATGTATTGGGTCTTCGAGCGCGATTTCGATGTGAAGATTTACCGCGAGTCGAGCGAACTGACCTCAGGCGACGTGCTGGAACACGTGCGGCTCAACCCGCTGCCGGAAGTGAAGGCCCGGATCGGCCGCGCCAGCGCGCCTGTGGTCGTCCTCAAGCCGCTGGTCGAGTCGCAGCGGGTGCACGAACTGCTGGCGACCTTCCCCGGCTCCAAGGCGCTGTGGCAGTACCGCCACTACCAGGACGTGGCCTCGTCGAACCTGAAGGCGTTTGGCATGGACAACGGCCTCAAGGACTTGCAGCCCTTCCTGGAGAATGACCCGAACAACTGGCGCTCGCAAAACAGTTCGACCGAGACGCGCGAGACGTTGCGCCGCTTCGTGCGCGACGACATGAACCCCTACGACGCCGCCGCCTTGTTCTGGTGGGCCCGCTGCCGTCTCTACTTCGACCTGAAGCTCGACCGTGACCCCAACGTCCTGCTCTGCCGCTATGAGGACCTGGCTACCAACCCGGCCGGTGTTATGCGACGTGTTTACAACTTCATTGACCGCGCCTATCCCGGCGACCACATCACGCGCGACGTACACCCGCAGTCGGTGGGCAAGGGGCGCGTGTCGAAGCTAAGCCCGGAAGTGGATCGGCTCTGCGCCGACTTGCTGGCCCAACTCGACCAACAGAACGAGGCGTCGCTGCGGGCCGCGGGCGCGACGCCGGCCGCCCCGACCCAGACCCCGGCCGTGCAGCCGGCCCATTGAAGACGACGCTCGACCAACCAACTACCTGCTTTGCAGCCTAATGAGTCGATCTTGTGGAGAGACGTATGACTGACCACCCGAGAGTCAGCATCGGTATGCCGGTCTATAACGGCCAGAACTTCATCGTCGAGACGCTGGAGTCGCTGCTGGCCCAGTCCTACACCGATTTCGAATTGATCATCTGCGACAACGCCTCGACGGACGGGACAGAGGCCATCTGCCACGACTATGCCACCCGCGACCCCCGTATTCGCTACCACCGCAACGAGACGAATATCGGCGCGCCGGCCAATTACAACCTGTGTTTCGAGCTGGCGCGGGGCGAATACTTCAAGTGGGCGGCCCACGACGATCTGTGCGCGCCCACTTTCCTGGAGCGCTGCGTCGAGGTGCTGGATCGCGACCCGCACGTGGTGCTGGCCTACACCCAGGCCAAGGCCATCGATGACAAGGGCAAGGTGGTCAAAATCTATCCCGGTAAGCACCACTTCAACGCCCCGGAGCCGCGGGTGCGCTTCTACGAGTACGTGCTCGATCCGCACCCGGTGGTGGCCGTCTTTGGCTTGATGCGGCGCGAGACGCTCGGCCATACGCGGTTAATCGGCAAGTACGCCGGCTCCGACCGGCCGCTGTTGAGCGAGATGAGCCTCCTCGGCAAGTTCTACGAGGTGCCGGAGCATCTCTTCTTCTATCGCTTCCATGAGGCCCAATCGTGGGGCGGCAACAAGTCGGCCCACGCGCAACAAGCGTGGTATGATGCGCGGCGGGCGGGTAAGATCACCTTCCCGCAGTGGCGGTTGTTGCGCGAGCACATACGCTCCATCGAGCGCTCGCCGGTCGGCCTGCAAGATCGCGTCGCCTGTTACCTGTACATGGGCTACTGGATGCTCAAGAACCGCCGGCGGCTGGGCCAAAACCTCCTCCTGCGCGACGTTTAAAAAGAATCCGCAGATTACGCAGATTTTTGTCTGAAATCTGCGTAATCTGCGAAATCTGCGGATTCTTCCTCTTATCTGAAAGGAACATCGACATGAAAGTTCTCGTCACCGGCGGGGCCGGTTACATTGGCAGCGTGACCGTGGAGCGGCTGATCGCGCATGGGGCGTCGGTGGTCGTCTTCGACAATCTCTATCAGGGCCATCGCGCCGCCGTACACCCCGACGCTGTCTTCGTTCAGGGCGACCTGGCCGACGCGGCGGCCATCGACGAGACCATCGCCCGCCACCAGCCGGACGGCATCATGCACTTCGCCTCGCACACGCTGGTGGGCGAGTCGTGGCAGAAGCCGTTCCTCTATCTGCGCGACAACGTGGTCAACGGCCTGAACCTGATGGAGAGCGCCGTGCGCCATGGCGTCGGCCGCTTCATCCTGTCCTCCACGGCCAACCTGTTTGACGACCCGGAGCGCATCCCCATCGAGGCCACTGAGCGCATTGTCCCCGGCAGCCCCTATGGCGAGTCCAAGCACATCCTGGAGCGCGAGCTCTACTGGCTTGACCGGGCCTGCGGCCTGCGCCATGCCTGCCTGCGCTACTTCAACGCCTGCGGCGCGACCGAGACGCGCGGCGAAGACCACCACCCCGAGACGCACCTGATCCCGCTGGTACTCCAGGTGGCTCTGGGCCAGCGCGAGCACATCACCATCTTCGGCGACGACTACGACACGCCGGACGGAACCTGCATCCGCGACTACATCCACGTTGTCGATCTGGCCGAGGCCCACATCCTGGCCCTTCACTCACTGGATGGCGGCAGCCGCAAGTACAACCTGGGCACGGGCCGCGGCTACAGCGTGCGCGAGGTCATCGAGACGGCGCGCGAGGTGACCGGCCACCCCATCCCGACCGTCATGGGGCCGCGCCGGCCCGGCGATCCGGCCCTGCTGGTGGCCGGCAACGAGGCCATCACCCGCGAACTGGGCTGGCGGCCGCGCTATGCCACGCTGCGCGAGATGGTCGAGACGGCGTGGCGGTGGCACGTGGCGCATCCGCAGGGATACGAGGAGTAGGGGCAGACCTGCGTGTCTGCCCCAGGGCGCACACTTAGCCTTAGGGCGCACACGCAGGTGCGCCCCTACCATTCCTCGCCCAATATGCCGCTCTATTCTGTAAATTCCTTACAAACCCACCTGTACGCAGGCAGTGGGCGCGAAGAGTCCGTAAGATGGTCTGTAATCTCGCCGGGTTAACCTCTATATCTGGCAGGGGTGCGACAAAATGGGCGCTCCTGACCGCGATATGAGGGATCGGTAGAGCAATGCACATCCTGCTGGCGCAGTTTTACTCCAGCCAACCCACACCCGACTACGACAAGTTTGCCGCCGAGTTACGCGATCTGGGGCATACTGTCTGGGTCGGTACGCCCAACGAGGCCGGCGACGTGCAATGGCAAGACGGCCAGGGTGTCGTCGCGACGCAGAAGGCGGGCGGCCCCTCGCGGCTGCCGCGTCCGCTGGCCCGGCGGCTGGGCAAGGTCGCCCTCTTCCGGCGCGTGCGCGGCTTCGTTCGCCAGACCCGCCCCGACATTGTCCAGGTCAACGCCTTCGACCTGTTCCGCTTCCTGCCGCTGGGCATGCCCCGCCGCAGCCACTTCATCCTCGACGTGCGCCAGATCAACGAGCAGCACGGCGAGGGCGTCTTCGGCCGGCTAAAGGCGACGCTCCAGAACCGGTCGCGCGCGCTCTACTCGCGCTTCATCTTTGAGCAGACGACCTTCCTGCACGCCGCCGGGGCGCGCCAGGTGTTGGGCGAGGGGTGGGCGCGGCGGGCGACCGTCGTGCCGATGGGCGTTGACCCGCAATTCCTGGCCGCCAGGGATCGCCGGGCCATAGCGCCCCATCGCGCCGTCGATTTCATCTACATCGGCCGCCTGACCCGCCGCCGCCAACTGGAGCGCATCCTGGAGGCGGCCGTGCTCGCGCGCCGGCAGACGGAGCACTTCCATATCACTTTCATGGGCTACGACGCCTCCGATGGCTTCTATGCCGAGACGATCCGACGGCTGGGGCTGGAAGACCGGGTGGCCATCCGCCCGCCCATCCCGTATGAGCAAGTACCGGAGGCGGTGCTGACCCACGACGTGGCCCTGGCCTACGTGCCGGAACTGCCGGCCGACTGGCAATATCACCCCACGCTGAAGATTCTAGAGTATCGCGCTCTGGGCATGCCCATCATCGCCACTGACTTCGCGCCCAACCGCGAGTTCGTCACCGACGGCGTCAACGGCCTGCTGGTGCAGAACACGGCCGAGAGCATCGCCGCGGCCATGCTGCGCTTCATCTGCGAGCCGGAATTCCTGAATTGCGCCCGTATGGCCGCCGGGACGATGCGTGAGGGGCTGACCTGGGATCGGGTAGCGGCGCAATACCTGACGCTCTATGAGCGGCTGCGTAGAAATAACTAACGCGGCATCGCGTTTCCAATATAGTGGAGCCGCGCGCCAGAGAAAGCTCGGCGCGTATTGAGGTAAAGAGATTTGAGTAACCTGAGAATCAAGACCGCGAGGGGTAGCATGTTCATGGCCGGCATTCTGGTCGGTATGCGCCCCTTCTCGATCATTATCGACATTATCCTCCTGCGGCTCCTCAATCCACGGGACTTCGGACTCATCGCGCTGGCGATGATCCTGTTCAACACCGCTAATCTCTTTACTGATATGGGCATGCGTCAGGCCGTCGTCCAGACGCGCCAGGACGTGAACAAGGTCGCTTTCTTCGCTTTCGTCATCGTTATGCTGGGCAGCATGGGCGTGACCGGCTTGGTTGTCCTGTTCGCCCAGCCCTTGTCGCAGTTGGTCGGCGGCAGCGCCGAGTTGGCTCCCATCCTGGCCTGGATGTCGGTGCTGATCACCATCGACGGCCTATTGGTGATCCCCGATGGGCTGCTACGGCGCGAGCTGCGGTTCAAGCAACTGGCGCTGTCCCAGGTTCCCGGCGAACTGGCCGGCGGCCTGATCGCTATCCCCTTGGCTGTCATGGGGTTAGGGGTCTGGAGCCTGGTCATCGGTACGCTGCTCGGCAAGCTGTTGCGCGTGGCGCTGGTGTGGTGGTTCTACCGCCCATGGATCTGGCTTCGCCCCCATCGTTGGGACGGCGAGATCGTCAACGGTCTCGTCCGCTACGGCGCACCGACGATGGGCAGCGGCCTGCTCAAGTACTTCGGTTCGCAGTGGGACACTTGGCTTGTCGGCCGCACCCTCGGCAAGACAGCCGTCGGCTATTACAGTAAGGCGTTTGACGTGACTACCCGCCTGGGCGATATGCTGGGCAACGCTCTGTTCGGCCAGGTGCTCTTCCCGTCTTACGCCAAGATGCAGGACGACCCCGCCCGGTTGAAGCGGGCCTACCTGAAGAGCACCAGCCTGGTCTTCCTGCTCCTGATCCCCGTCTCGTTGGGTCTATTGGTGATCGCGCCCATGCTGATCCCGGTCATGCTGGGCGAGAAGTGGCTACCGATGGTTCCGGTGTGGCAGGTGTTCTGCCTCTACGGCATGACCCGGCCGATTTCCACCAACGCCTCGCCGCTCTTCCTGGCTGTCGGCAAGCCAAAGAATAACGTCACGGCCTCCATCGTCCTGTTGGGGACGATGATTCCGGCCGTCCTGCTCCTCATCGGCCCGTACGGCATCGTCGGCGCGGCCATCGGCGTGTGGATCGCTCACCTCGTCGCCATGAGCTTCAACGTTTACCAGGTCGAGCGCATCCTCTCCGGGACAGCCCGCAAGACGCTCTTCCAGGCGCTACCTTTCCTGCTGGCCGGCGGATTGATGTCGCTGGCCGTGGCCATGGTCTGGGGGCCGGTCATCCAGTTGACCGGCGGCGAAAATGTCACCGCGGTGATCAGCCTGACGGTCATTGGCGCGCTGGTCTACCTGGGGGCTGTGGTGCTGCTCCAGCGGGCGCTGGTGCTGGAACTGTACGAATTGTTTATCAAAGCGCTAGGGATCGACCGGCGTTGGCCCCGGCTGCTGCCGGGCCAGCCGCGCGCGAGCAAATAGATCTTCCATCGGGGATGGGCCGGACGCGAAAACTCTCGGCTTCACTGAGCATCCTTCCTTCATAACTGATTGGCGCTTCGACTGGTCGGGAGGGAAACCAACCGGAGAGCGCCACGCGGCATCGCGCCCTACAGAGGCGCAAATGTCGCGTGAAAATGGCGCGAACGCGATCGCACGTAAGCAAAGCTGTAAGTGTGACGCTATACCGTGAAAAGAATCAAAGGAGTAAGGGCCACATGAAACAAGCTCGGAGCATCTTGTTCCCGCTGGCAGTATTCCTTTTACTGCTGGTATCCCCGACATTTCTATATGCCGATTGGGCCGAACAAGTGGAACCGGCCGGCGAGAGCGCGCCGTTGGACCCGGCGCTATTGGCTTCGGAGATTTCGCCGCTGGAAGGCGGCGCGACGTATCCTCATCCGATCATCAGTTATGCGGCCCCGACACAAGCGGAACCGGCGGCCGTGGACACGCCGACCATTGACGTATGGTATGGCACGACGCAGAACTTCGGCCAGCGCGGTACGCCCCAGGAGTGGATCAACATCCTGGGCGCGGTGGGTGGGCCGCTGCCAGTCACGTCGCTCAAATACTCGCTCAACGGCGGCCCGGACAAGACGCTGTCCATCGGCGGCAGTGTAGAGCGCGAGCGGCTTTACAACACCGGGGACTTTAACATCGAGTTACGCTTTACCGACCTGAACGATGGGGCCAACACCGTCATCATCAAAGCCAGCGACGGGACGACGCAGGCGACGAAGACGGTCACCGTCAACTATGACGCCGGCAACCCGTGGCCGTTGCCCTACACCACCGATTGGAACAGCCCGCCGGCTGAGTCGTGGATGCAGCCGGTCGATGGCAAGTGGCAAGCGGTGGGCGGGCGTCTGGAGACGGTCGCGCCCGGCTACGACCGCCTGGTCGCCATCGGCGACATCGCCTGGGGCGATTACGAAGTCACCGTGCCGGTCACGGTTAAGTCGTTGAACACGGCCGAGTGGGGGCCGCCCAGCAACGGCGCGGGTGTGGGCATCATGGTGCACTGGCGGGGACACTACGACAACCAGACAGGGACGCAGCCGCTAGCTGGCTGGCGGCGCTTCGGAGGGCTGGCCTGGTATCGCTGGAACCCCAACGGCAAGGCCGCTTTCGAGTTGCTCGGCAACGGCGGCAAAGACCTGATCGAACCCAAGTCGGACAAGACCATCACTCTGAACACGCCCTACATCTTCAAGATGAGCGTGCAGTCGAGCACGCTGGCGGGCGAGCCGGCGACGTATCGCTTCAAGTTCTGGGAAGTGGGCCAGCCGGAGCCGCCGGAGTGGTATATGACCTCGTCCGGCAATCAGGGCGAACCGGCTTCCGGGTCGGTCTTGCTGGTTGCCCATCAGGCGATGGTCAGCTTTGGTAATGTGACCGTGACGCCGATCACGACCGACACCTACACCATGACCGTTCAGGACCCGGACAACGGCCACATCGTGGTGACACCCAATAAGGCGGCCTATGCCTATGGCGAGCGGGTGGAGCTTCGCGCCGTGGGCGCGGTCGGCTATGGGCTGACGAACTGGACGGGTGATTTCTCCGGGACGCAGAATCCGATCGTCTTCGATATCACCGAGAATGTGACCGTGGGCGGCGTCTTTGCGCCGTTGGCGGAGGACATCAGGCTGAACGTGACGGCCAATGCCGGGGGAGTGGTGAACGTCGTCCCCAAGAAGAACAAGTTCGGCTATGGCGAGGTGGCCCGGCTGACGCCGCAGCCCAATCCGGGCTACATCTTCGCCGGTTGGGCAGGCGATCTGACCGGAGGAGATAACCCGGCGGTTGTCGTCATGGACCGGACTAAGAACATCATCGCCAACTTCGTCCCGGCTAACACTGCCTCGCCCGTGTCCGACGACTTCAACGCCTGTGCGCTCAACACCAACCTGTGGACGTTCGTCAATCCGCTGGGGGTGGGTACGCAGCGGCTAAATGGGACGCAACTGCTCCTGACTGTGCCGGCCAATACGTCGCACAACATCTGGGAAAATGGCAATCTATCGGTGCGGGTCATGCAACCGACCCAGAACACCGACTTCGAGATCATTGCCAAGTTCGAATCGGTGGTGACGCAGCGCTACCAGATGCAGGGCATTCTTGTGGAGCAGGACGCCAACAACTTCCTCCGGTTCGAGGTACACCACGACGGCAACAGTGTGCGGCTGTTCGCGGCGCGTTTCCTGAACGGTGACCCGAAGGCGGTCATCACGGGCATTAGCCTGCCCAACACGCCGTCCCACCTGCGCATCACGCGGGTCGGTAACCTGTGGAGTTTCGCCCATTCCAACGACGGCGCGAACTGGACGGCCGGCGGAAGCTTCACCTTCGCGCTCGGCGTCACCAAGACGGGCGTCTTCGCGGCCAACCACGGCACGCCGCCCGCCCGGCCGGCGCCGCAGCACACGGCCATCGTGGACTACTTCTTCAACAGCGCCGCGCCGATTGTGCCGGAGGACGGCGACCCGGCTGGCTCATACACCATCACGGTGCAGAAGCAGGGCGAGGGCGCGGTGACGCTGAACCCGGCCAAGGCCACTTATACGTGCAACGAGATCGTCACGGTGACGGCCCTGCCGGCCGCCGGCTGGACGTTCGCCGGTTGGGGGGGCGACCTGACCGGCACAGCGCCGACGCAACAGTTGACCGTCTCGAAGAACCACCAGATCACGGCGGTCTTCACCAGAGGGGCCGGCAGCTTCAAGATTTACCTGCCGAGCGTACGCAGATAGTGGTTAATGGTCAGTCATGAGTGATTTAGAGGGGAGCACGTGTAGGAAATAGCCAGAGACGACCCAGCCAGAGTATCGGAAGTGGGACATCGTGGCAACAGAGGCCTGGCATAGACCTGACAGGTTCAACAGAACCTGTCAGGTCTGACCCAGGTCTAGACGACGAGGACGAAGATGAAGCGCATTACTGTAGCGGTATTGGTTCTGTTGGCTGGGCTGACGATCGGCTTGGGCCGGACGCAGACGGTGGAAGCGGGTATTTATAACGCGAGCGGCGAGGTCACGTACAAAGAGTACTGGATGGATCACGACCAGTTCACGGGCCACTGCAACGCTGACGGCACGCCGGAATCTCCCAACGGCAGCTGGTTTGTGGAACCGGGCGAGCTGGACAAGTGTCCGAAGTCGATGCAGCTCACCATCCCGGACAACTTTGGTAGCGCCCTGCGGGCGGAGCTTTACCTGGACCTGTGGCGCAATTACGATCCGCCGGGCGCGCGCTTCCGTATCGAGGGCAGCCCGACGGTCTATACCCCGGACGTAGGTTCTGACTGGAGCCGGACGCCGTGGGTGGAGGAGATTCCCCTCAGCGCACTGAAACAGGGGGTGAACACGTTCACGTTCTGGACTGAGCACGGGCTGTACCACATTCACGACATCGCCGTCCGCATCTACTATGATGACACCCACCCGCTCATCGGCGGTGGGGTCAACCCGGACGTGACGCCGCCGGATGGGGAGTTGATCAGCATCACGTCGCTGGACAACAACATCGTAGTGCCGGCGAGCGCGGGCGGATTGCTGCCGGTCAACTTCGACACCTTGACGTTCAAGGCCAGCGCCACGGACGCCAAGTACGTCGAGTTTCACGGCTACTATGACGGCTACGACGACGACAACGACGGCGACACCATCGACTGGCACAACGTCGCGCGTAACAACTGGCAAGTGGGCGGCCGAGAGACTGTTGAAACCGGCGGCACGATCAACCACATCGGCACGCAATTGGTCCCTGTCGACTCTGACCAGGTGACGCAGACCTGGGACCTGAAGCACATCATTAACCAGTCGGGCGTGAAGTTCAAGATCCGCGTCGTCGATGCCGCCGGCAACGTGCGCGAGGGCGCGGGTGGGGTGACGCCGGCCTATACGCTGGCCCGCAACTATCCGGTTGTCTACTACACCATCCCGAACTTCATCGATTTTGGCCTGCACATGTCTGGCCAGCGCCCGGACTCGGCAACCTATACCTTCCCGCTGCCGGCCGACCTAAACCCGCTCAACTACTCGGAAGCTTACCTGCTGGGCATGTACTGGAAGCGTCCGCTGTTCTCCTGGAACGGCTCGAAGGCGGTCAGCGTCCGCGATGGCGGCGGCGACGACTGGACGCTCGGCATGCGCGCCCTGTCCAAGACGCTGCTGACGCCGGGCAACAACACGCTCATCTACTCTTACACCGGCAAGGGCATCGGTCACTTTGTGGAAAAACCGGGGCCGATGCTCGTGTTGCGGGGCAACAAGGTGTTCACGCCCGACACGGAGAAGCCTTACGTCATCAGCCGTTCGCCAGCGCCCGGCAGCGTCAATGTAGACACCTTCTCGTCGATCATAATCCAGCTGGGTGACCTGGGCGCGGGGGTAGATCGCAACCGCGTCATCATGAGCGTCAACGGCCAGCAGGTGTTCCCGAAGGTCAGCGGGCCGTCGAACAACCTGACGGCGACGTATACGCCCACCGCGCCGCTGCCGCCCAGCACGGAGATCCCGGTGACGATCTACACCTGCGACCTGCTGAACAACTGCATGTCGGGGGCTGACCTGTACACCTTCACGACGGAGCCGCCGGACGAGACGCCGCCGGTCATCGGCAACGTCAACGTGGTCAGCACCGACGTGTCGGCCACGATCACCTGGACGACCAACGAGGCCGCCGACAGCAAGGTCTCCTATGGCCTGACGACGGGCTACGAGAAAGGCTCGGTCAGCCAGAGCAACCTGGTGACGCAACACTCGATGGCCCTGACTGGCTTGCAGGCCGAATCGACCTACAACTTCCAACTGCGCTCGGCCGACTACGACGGCAACGCCGCGCTGACGGCCAACCTGACCTTCCAGACCAAGCGCGCGCCGGGGCAGATCATCTCCGACGACTTCAGCCAGTGTGCCATCAACTCCGGCGTGTGGTCCTACATCAATCCGCTGAACGATTCACCGCTGACCTGGACGGGCACGGGGGCGCAGATCGCCGTGCCGGCCGGTGTGGGGCACGACATCTGGAAGAACACCCTCAACTCGCCACGGCTGATGCAATACATCACCAACCAGGACTTCGACGTGGAGGTGAAATTCGAGACCGCCCCGACGAAGAAGACCCAGTCGATGGGCGTGCTGGTGCAACAGGACAACAGCAACTACCTGCGCTTTAACTTCCAGAACGAGGGCAATGGCATCAACACCCTGGTCTTGGTGAACGGGCAGGGCAACAACACGGCCGTGGTCTTCACCACGCCGGTGGCGCTCTCCGGGGCCAGCTACATGCGCATCAACCGCGCCGGCGATATCTGGAACCTCCAGTACTCGACCGACGGCGTGAACTGGACGTTCGCCACGTCCCACACGCGCACGCTGGTGACGAACCAGATCGGCCCGTTCGTGGGCAACACGGGCAACGACCCGGCCCACACCAACACCATTGACTACTTCATGAACCTGGCCGCGCCCATCACCAACGAAGACCCGCCCATCACCCTCAGCGTGACGCAGGTCGGCGAGGGTACGGTGACGCGCGCGCCCAACAAGGAGCGCTACGGCTGCAACGAGGCGGTGACGCTGACGGCCACGCCGGCCACCGACTGGACGTTCGCCGGCTGGAGCGGCGATATCACCGACACCAACGCGACGGCGCTGGTGACGATGACAGAGAGCAAGGAAGTCATAGCGACCTTCACCAACACCACGCCCTACACGGTCAACGTCGACGTCGTCAGCCACAAGGCCGACGGTAGCGACGGCGGCAGCGCAGGCGGCGCAGTGACGAAAGGCCCCAACCAGCCCACCTATCTCTACGGCGAGGAGATCGAATTGACCGCCGCGCCCACGCCGGGCTGGAGCTTCATGGGCTGGTCGGGCGACTGGGAAGGGGCCGAACTGATAGCGACCGTGCCCGTGACCGGCAACATGGACATCACCGCCACGTTCGATCAGGACGAGTACACGGTCGAGACGCTGGTTATCAACGAGGGCGTCGGGGCCGGCGGCGCGATCACGGTCGAGCCGGACAAGGAGTCCTACCTCTACGGCGAGCCGGTAACGGTGACTGTGACGACCGAGGTGGGCTGGACCTTCGCCGGTTGGGAAGGCGAGGGGGTCAGCGGCACAGACCCGATGCTGAACCTGACGATGACCGGTGACGTGGTCGCCATCGCCCGGTTGGTGCAAGACCAGTACGACCTGGCCGTTGAGATCATCAGCGAGGGTGAGGGCGGCGCGCCGGGCGGGACGGTCACCAAGACCCCCGACCAGACGACCTACGGCTACGGCCAGACGGTGCAACTGACAGCCGCGCCCGCGCCGGGCTGGGCCTTCACCGGCTGGGGCGGGGCGCTGGAGGGCGTGACGCCGGCAGCCTCGCTGACCATCACCGAGGACGTGGCCGTGACGGCGACCTTCACCCAGCAGCACTACATCGTCGCCGTGACCACCCCACCGGCGGAGCAGGGCACGCTGACCGTCGACCCGGTGAAGCCGTACTACCTGTACGGCGACATCGTGACGCTGACGGCCAGCCCGACGGTGGACTACGACTTCGTCGGCTGGAGCGGCGACATCCAGGGCAACAGCAACCCGGTGGTCATCGCCGTGGACAAGAACTATACCGTCACGGCGACTTTCGCCCTTGACACCACGCCGATCGAGATCACATCCTACAGCGTCCAGGTCATGCCCGGCGGCACGGTGGCCGTGGTCAGGTGGACGACCGATGTACCGGGCGACAGCCAGGTGGACTACGGCGAAGAGCCGATTATCTATGAGGGCGGCCAGGTGTCGGAACCAGAGTTCGTAACGGCGCATGAGGTCATGCTAACCGGTCTAACGCCGGAGACGCTTTATCACTTCCAAATCACGTCCAGCGACACGGGGGGCAATGAGGTGAAGTCAGAGGACTTGACGTTCTCGACCAGTTCCTCGTCTGGCCTCATCTCCGATGACTTCAGCGCCTGCGAGTTGGACAGCCGCTGGACGTGGATAGACCCGCTGGGTGATGCGCCGGATCCGATCATCAATGGCCGGCAACTGGAGATCAGCGTACCCGCCGGGACGGCGCACAATGTCTGGCTGGACGGCATCAACGCGCCGCGGCTTATGCAGCCGTCGAACGACAGCGATTTCACCATCGAGGTAAAGTTCGACTCAGCCCTGACCGGCAAGCAGGCCATACAGGGTGTGCTGGTTCAGCAAGATGATCAGACGTTCATCCGCTTCGACTTCTACAAGCGCAACGACCGCCAGATCAACGTTTTCGCCGCCGCCATCGAGGGTGGGACTGTCAAGAAGACCGAGAACAACACCGCCCCGGAGCCGGCGACCACCGCCTCGATGTACATGCGCATCGTGCGCTCGGCCGACAACGGCAAGTGGCAGCAGTTCTACTCGTTCGACGGCCAGCAGTGGACGAAGAACGCCGACTT
>NZ_JAYRVJ010000164.1:0-9379 GCF_041918635.1 Promineifilum sp. (SeqCode) | reverse complement strand
GTCGCCGAAGCGAAAGATGCTATCCACCATCACCCGCTCCGCCTCTTCGAAGACGCCGGCCTGCGCTCCCTGCTCCAACAGCATCCGAATCTCCTCTTCCGATACGGTGGCGGCCCCGCTCTCACCCCGGACGCCCAGTAGGCGCAGGACAAGCTCCGTCGCCAACGTCAACAAGCGCACGACCGGCCGGGCCAGACGGGACAGGGCGTACATCGGCTTGGCGACCGAGGCGGCGATGCGCTCCGGGTTGCGCAGCGCCAGCCGCTTGGGAACCAATTCGCCGATGACAACACTGAAGAAGGTGATCAGGCCGACGACGATGATCAGGGCGACCGCCTGGCTGTAGGGGCCAATGACCGGCGCGGGAGCCAGCCAGCCGGCCAGCTCCGCGGTCAGCGTCGCCCCGCCAAACGCGCCGGCCAGGATGCCGATCAGGGTGATGCCGACCTGGACGGTGGAGAGCAGATCGGTTGGGGCGTGGGACATGCGCAGGGCGACGGCCGCGCCGCCGTGGCCGCCGTCGACCATCGTCTGCAAGCGCTCGCGCCGGGCTGAGATAATCGCCAGTTCGGCCAGGGCGAACAGGCCGTTCAGCAGGATGAGCAGCGTCAGAATGATTAACTCGGTCACTATTCGGGAAGCCATACCCAACTATAGCGGAAAAGTTGGCAACGTCTCAACCTGCTGTAGGGGCGCACCTGCGTGTGCGCCCTGGGACTACGTGTGTCTTGGGGTTGCGCGTGCAAAGGGCAGACACACAGGTCTGCCCCTACGGTGTCCGCGCCCAGAGGGCAGACACGCTGCCTAGAGGGCAGACACGCAGGTCTGCCCCTACGGTGTCCGCGCCCAGAGGGC
Source organism: Promineifilum sp. (SeqCode) (assembly GCF_041918635.1). Taxonomy (NCBI): domain Bacteria; kingdom Bacillati; phylum Chloroflexota; class Ardenticatenia; order Promineifilales (SeqCode); family Promineifilaceae (SeqCode); genus Promineifilum (SeqCode); species Promineifilum sp. (SeqCode). Next base: position 8,524 of record NZ_JAYRVJ010000164.1, on the reverse strand, counting down.
AGACACGCTGCCCAGAGGGCAGACACACAGGTCTGCCCCTACGCTGTGCCCGCGGGCGGCGGATGTAATAGAATAGGCGCATGGATTTGCTGGACAAACTGAACCCCGCCCAACGCGCGGCCGTCAGCGCCCCGCCGGGCGCGCTGCTCGTCGTCGCCGGCCCCGGCAGCGGCAAGACCCGCGTGCTGACCCACCGCATCGCCTACCTGATCCAGGACATGCGCGTCTCCCCCTGGCACATCATGGCCGTCACCTTCACCAACAAGGCGGCGCGCGAGATGGAGCACCGCATCGAGGCGCTGCTCGGCGGCCGGCCGCAGGGGCTGAACATGGGCACGTTCCACGCCATCTGCGCCCGCCTGCTGCGCCGCGAGGTGGACAACCTGACCCACTACCAGCGCGACTTCGTCATCTTCGACACGGCTGACCAGCTTCAGGTGGTCAAGCAGGCGTTGGCCGCGCTCAACCTGGACGACAAGCGCTGGCCGCCGGCCAAGCTGTTGAACGGCATCAGCAGCGCCAAGAACGACCTGATCACGCCCGACACCTACCAGGCCACGAACTATGCCGGCGAGGTCACGCGCCGCGTCTATGACTGGTATCAGGCGGCGCTGCGGACGAACAACGCCATGGACTTCGACGACCTGCTGATGAACGCCGTGCTGCTGTTCGACGAGCGGGCCGACGTGCTGGCGAAGTATCAGGAGCGCTACCACCACATTCTGGTGGACGAGTTCCAGGACACCAACGCCACACAGTACCGACTGCTGCGCCAGCTGGCCGGCGACCGCAACAGCCTCTTCGCCGTGGGCGACTCCGACCAGTCGATCTACAAGTGGCGCGGCGCGGACTATCGCAACGTTCAGAACTTCTACCGCGATTTCCCGGAGGCCAAGACGATCCTGCTGGAGCAAAACTACCGCTCGACGCAGGTGATTCTCGACGCGGCCATGGAGGTCATCCGCCGCAACTACGACCACATCCCCAAGAAGCTCTTCACCGAGCGGCATGGCGGGGCCAAGGTCGCCGTCCGCGAGGCGTACAATGAGGAGGACGAGGCCAATACCGTCGTCAACACCATCCAGACGCTCATGCTCCAGGGGCGCAGCCCCAACGCCTGCGCGGTGATGTATCGCACCAACGCCCAGTCGCGCGCCCTGGAAGAGGCGTTCGTCCGCGAGGGCATGCCCTACCGGCTGGTGGGCGCGACGCAGTTCTACCAGCGGCGCGAGGTCAAGGACGTGATCGCCTACCTGCGCGTCGTCCACAACCCGTACGACTCGGTCAGCCTGAACCGTATTCTGAACGTGCCCACGCGCGGCATCGGCCAGACGACACAGCAGCAGTTCTACCTGTGGGCGGCGGCGCAAGGGCTGCAACCGGCCGAGGCGCTGCTGCGGCTGGCGACCGACGCGGACGTGCAGCACCCGTTCAACGGCCGGGCCTACCACGCCCTGGAACAGTTCGGCAGCCTGCTGGCCGGCTGGTACGCCCTGCGCGAGCGGGTCGGCGTGGGCGAGTTGCTCGACGCCATCCTGGATCAGATCAAGTACAAGAGCTACCTTGACGACGGCACGGACGAGGGGGCCGACCGCTGGGAGAACGTGATGGAGTTGCGCGGCGTGGCCGGCGTGGAGGACGGGCTGACTCTGAGCGAGTTCCTGCAACAGGTCGCGCTGGTGGCCGAGACCGACAACCTGGACAGCACCGTGCCGGCCACGACGCTGCTGACACTGCACGCGGCCAAAGGGCTGGAGTTTCCGGTGGTGTTCATCACCGGGCTGGAGGAGGGGCTGCTGCCCCACAGCCGGTCGATGGACAGCGAGGAGGAGCTGGCCGAGGAGCGCCGCCTGTTCTACGTTGGCCTGACCCGCGCCAAGGATTTGCTCTATCTGTCCCACGTCTTCCGGCGCACGTCGTGGGGCGATAGCTCGGTGGCCGTGCCGTCGCGCTTCCTAGCCGACATCCCGGAGGGACTGGTGGACGGCTACAACCCCGGCCAGCGGCGGCGGCAGAGCATCGACCGGGTCAGCACGTGGAACCCGGGGGCGACGAGTTGGGCGTCGGGGCGACCCGGGGCGACCGGGCAGCGACCGCCGACGGCCGACCGCCGGCCGCCGGCGGATCGCCGCTGGGGAATGGGGCAGCGGGAAGAGGACGAGGACGGGGGCCGGCTGCCCACACCCAATCGCCAGACCGACGAGCCGCGCGGGACGCAAACCGGCGCGACGCGCTACAAGACAGGCCAGCGCGTGCGCCACACCAAGTTCGGCGAGGGGACGGTCATCGAGAGCAAGGTCAGCGGCCAGGAAGAGGAAGTGACCGTGGCCTTCCCCGGCGTGGGCATTAAGCGGCTGGCGGCCAGCTTCGCGGGACTAGAGATTATCGGATAAGGGGAGTTATCCGCAGATTTGGCAGATTCGGCAGATTTTCCATAGCCGTTGGGGTTGTTCGTGTGCAACGGGTGACGTCCATTCCGAACGCTTGAATCTGCCTAATCTGCCAAATCTGCGGATGATTCTTCTGAGGGCGCGATGAACTATCTGATTGACGGCCACAACCTGATCGCCCGCACGCCTGGCCTGTCGCTGGCCGACCCGGACGACGAGGCCAAGCTGGCGCAGTTGTTGCGGCGCTGGGCGCTGGCCGATGCGCGCCGGCGCGTGACCGTCATCTTCGATGCCGGCCTGCCCGGCGGCGAGTCTTACCACCTGTCGGGCGGCGGCGTGAAGGCGATCTTCGCCCCGGAGGGGCGCTCGGCCGACGACCTGCTCATCCGGCGCATCGACCAAATCAAGAACCCGGCCGAATTCATCGTGGTCAGCAGCGACCGGGCCGTGGCTGCGGCGGCCCAGCGGCGGCGCGTGACCGTCCAGCGTTCGGAGGCGTTCGCCGCGGCCATGATGGCCGACCGCACCTTCGGCGACAAGTCCAAGCCGCCGCCCGAACGCCCCGACGCGCCGGCGATGAGCGCCGGCGAGATGCAGGAGTGGCTGGCGCTCTTCGGCCCGGAGCCGGAGACGAAGCCCCGCCCCGCCCCCAAACCCGCGTCCCCGCCCCCGGCCGCGCCGGCCAAGAAGTCCAAGAAAGAGCAAGACGACGCCGACGATCTGGACGAATGGCTACGCCTGTTCGGTTATAAGCAGTAAAGAAGAGGAACACAGAGAGACACAGAGATCACAGAGAGTTCCACAGAGGCTCTGAATTCCTCTCTGTGGAACTCCGTGTGATCTCAGTGTCCCTCTGTGTTCCTCTTAATCCCCCAGATAGGTATCATACTGGATAGGAAATGAACACCTTCTGATCTGTCGCCCGACCCTCGGCCGGCTTTATGATTCACGGTATTGGCAGACTTATCTTGATGGAGGTTTACCGTGAGCGAGAACACCGTTCGTTGGGTCATGCGCGCCGACGCGGCTTTTAACCTGTTCGCCGGCGTCCTGTTGCAGTTCTACCTGAGCGGCCTGTTGCGGGCGCTGGGCTGGCCGGAGGCGCAGACGCGCGTCTATGCCCTGGTGCTGGGATCGGCGCTGATCGGCCTGTCGCTGATGGTCTGGGCCGCGTCGCGCCGGCCGTCGCGCGCCCGCGAGATCCTCATCGTCAGCATCATCACCCACCTGCTGGCCGGGCTGTCGATCCTGTACGAGATTTTCATCGTGGGCATCGACCTGCCGTCGCCGTGGCTGCTGCCGGCGGCCGTGGGCGTGCAGGTCTTGTTCGTGCTGGGCGAGGCGTACTACCTGCTGACGGCCCGACCGACGAATGCTTACAGTTCTTAATGAATGGCTACGGATCATGACGGATAATACGGATTCAAACAGAAATCCGTATTATCCGTCCCAATCCGTAGCCATTTCTTCACATCTCCAGGTTGCCCATCTCTCGTGACCACAGCCGGGAGGTCAGTTCCTCGATACCCGAGCGGAGGTGGCGGCGGTAGGTGCTGAACGGCAAGTCCAGCACCTCCGCCGCCTGCTCCTGGGTAGCTGCGGGTTGGAAGTAGGTGTGGTAGAGGGCGCGGTGGAATTTGACCAGGCGCGGCGACTCTTGCAGCGTGTCGCACGTCTCGCGCAGAACACGGCGCAGCGCGGGCGCGCGGGCGGCGACCGGCGCGTTAGGCCCAGCCTCGGCCAGCACCAGACGCGACCGCAGCAGCGGGTTGGTCGTCAGCGCAGTCACGTCGGTGTAGTCGCGCAGCGCGTCGCGGACGGCCGTGGCGAACTCCACCTCGCTCAGCACGATGAGCGGTTCGCCCGCCGACCGGGGCGCCGACGGGCCAACGTTCATATTCATCTCGCGCGCGGCCATCAGCTCCAGCCACGCTAGCGGCGGGGTGACGCGCCAGTCATGGGCGTACACGCCATAGTGGCGGCCACCCACGGTGAAGTCCGCCTCCGGCAGCCGCGTCTGGTCGGCGTAACTCAGCAGCGCCTGCCAGAAGATGGGGTCGGCGCAGGGCAGGAAGGTGTAGGCCAGACCGGGCGTCGCCAGGTAGTGCTGCACCATGTTCAGGAAGATGCGGCTCTGCTCCGGCGAGACGCCCTGATAGGTGTCGCGGGCCATCCAGAAGCGGAACAGCGTAGCCGTCTCGCCGGCGCGCGAGGGCTGGCGGGCAAGCACGTCCCAGGCGGCGCGCACGGCGGGGTCGCGCTCCCGGTCGCCGGCCGTCGTCCCTTCGAGGCGGACGCGCGCGAGGAAGCCAACTGCCTCCCCCGTCGCGCCGCGCAGCACGCTGACCCCCTCCGGCTGGCGATCCAGCCAGTGCACGGCCAAGGCGGCCGACTCGTCCCCCTCGTGCTGCTCGACCATCGCCGCCAGGTTTTCGACATCCTCCGGCCTCAGGCCGTCGGTGAAGACTGTCCCCGACTCCTGCCACAGGAAGAACGGTTTGACCGACGGACTGTCGCGGTGCAGGTAGACATAATCAGAGAGAAGACGGCGCTGCTCCTGACCCGAGCCGGCTTGCACCCGCGGCATGTAGTAGCGGCGGGCGCGGGCATGCAACTCGCCGTACCAGTCGGGGTTGCGCCAGCGCACGTCGGCCAGCAGCGCCTCGCGGGTCAGGTCGTGGGGGAAGATGCCGCGCCGGTCGGCTTCCATGAACGACAGCCCCCGCAGCCACTCGAACAGGTCGTGCACCTCGGCGCTGCCGGCCGGTTGGCTCAGCAGTTCGGCCAGCAGCGACTCTGTCGTCAGGCGCACCAGGGCGCACCCCTCCAGCGCGGCGCGGTGGGCGGGGCTGGGGACTTGTTGTACCAGTTGCTCCAGCAGCGTCTGGATGACGTTGGGCGCGACCTCCGGCCGGAAGTGGGTCGTCGCGCCCTGGTCGTACAGATCGGCCACCAGCGACAGGGCCAGGGCGTGGCCGTGGGTGAAATCGAGGACGCTCTCGACCTGGTCGGCGGGCACATGCCGCCGCGCCAGATAGGCGCGGCTCTCCTCCGGGTTGAAGTTGCGCAGGGGCAGGATGCGCATCATCTCCGCCCAACCGGGGTCGGTGCGCCAGGGCAGGCTCGGCGGCCGCCGCCCGGCGAGGATTACCAGGGTGTCGGCGGGCAACTCGCTCAGGAATTGCTCGCGCAGCCAGCCGTCGATGGGCGTCAGCACCTCGTAGGTATCGACGAGCAGCACCAGCCGGCCCGGCGCGTCGGCCAGATGGGCGACGGGGTCGGTCTCGGCCGGCAGGCGCAGGGCGGCGGCGAGAGCGCGCAAGAAGAAGTCGGGCGCGGCGTCGATGCCCCGGCCATCGAGGAAAGCCACCCGCGCCCCGGCCGCCTGGGCGAGGTAGGCGAACTCGCGCATGAGGCTCGTCTTGCCGATGCCGCCGGGGCCAAAGAGGTGGAGGACGAAGAAGGGCAATTCCGGCCCGGCCAGCGCCTCGCGCAGCAGATCGCGCTCGGCTTCGCGGCCGACGAAGCGCCCGCGCCGCGCCTGTTCCAATCGTTCCTGCAAAGAACCCGCCATAGCCGCCTCGGAAGGGGGGAATCCGCAGATTTCGCAGATTACGCAGATTAACAAGTTGAACGAAACTGGCGACGGTGAAAATTGAGCAGTGATTGGACAGCGAATGGTCTGTCACCCCACGCTGAGCGCCCGTATCATATCATTATTCGCCGCAAAGCGTTAGTGACAAATACGGAGTAGCCATGACGATAACCGCTCCTGTTCCGACCACCGCGCCGCCAGAGGGCGCGCCGCGCCGGCGTGTGCGCCTGGGCGGGGTCACGGCGCTGGCCCAGAGCGCCTGGATGGGCTTCCCGCTGGCGGCCGACATCCTGGAGCCGTTGCGCACCGCCCCGGCGGCCGTGCGCCGCTGGACGCAGGTCATCCGCCCCACCTGGCCGGCCGGCGGCCTGTCACTGCGCGGCCTGTTCAGCCGCCAGTTCGGCATCGCCGAGGCGAGCTTCATCCTGATGGCCTCTTTCTTCACCTCGGCCGCGCTGGGCGCGGTGCGGCAGGTGCTCTTCAACGCCCAGTTCGGCGTCAGCACGGAGGCCAACGCCTACTACGCCGCCTTCCGCCTGCCCGACACGCTGTTCAGCCTGGTCGCTGGCGGCGCGCTCTCCAGCGCCATGATCCCCGTCCTGCTGAGCGCCCGCCAGAACGACGGCGAATCGGCCGCCTGGCGACTGGTGGGGCTGGTGCTGACGGCGCTGCTGGCCTTCATGGCCCTGATCATCGTCGTCGTCGGCCTGTTCACGCCGTTCTTCGTGCGGACGGTACTGGCCCCCGGCTTCGACGGGCCGACGAGCGACCTGACGGTGACGCTGACGCGGGTCATGCTGCTGCAACCGCTCATTCTGGCCGTGGGCAGCGTCGCCACGGCGGTGCTCAACAGCCGCAACCAGTTCTTCCCGACGGCGCTATCGGTCGTCAGCCACAACGTGGCCCTCATCGCCGGCATCCTGGCCAGCCGCTTCATCGACGGGCTGGGCATCATGGGGCCAACGCTGGGCGTCATCGGCGGGGCGACGCTCCAGGTCATCATCCTGGCTCCTGGGCTGGTCGGCGGCGGGGGCGGGCGGCTGGCGCTGGCCTTCGACCTGGCCGACGCCCGGCTGCGCGAGGTGGTGCGCCTGCTCATCCCCAACGGCCTGTCGGTCGCCGTCAACTACTCCGGCTTCATCGTGGATACGTCGTTCGCCACCCGCGCCCCACAGGCGGCCGGGCTGGCGGCGCTCTACAACGCCTTCCTGCTCGTCGGCCTGCCCATCGCCCTGTTGGGTCAGGCGGTCGGCCAGGCGGCCTTCCCACGGCTGACCGGCCACGCCGAGTCGGGCCGCTGGCGCGAGATGCGGCGGACGCAACTGGTGTCGCTGGGCGCGGCCATCGGGCTGGCGCTGGCCGCCGTGGCCGCGCTGCTGCTGCTGGGTCGGCTGACCATCCGCATCCTGTTTGAGCGCGGCGCCTTCGACGCCGCCGCCGGCGACCTGACCTATCAGGTGCTCGTCGTCTACGCCATCGCCCTGCCGGCCTACGTCGCTACGGAGGTCGTCACCCGCGGCCTGATCGCCCTGCGCGACACGCGCACGCCGCTGCTGACCAACACCGGCCAGCTCATCGGCCGCATCATCCTCATCGCCGTCTTCATCCGGCCGCTGGGCGTCGTCGCCGTGCCGGCCGCGTTCGCCGTGACCAGCACGCTGGAGACACTGGCGCTGGGCGGCGTGCTGTGGCGCAAGTTGAACCGGCGGCTGAGCGAGCCGGGCGCGCCGGTGGAGGAGGCCATCGCATGACCCATCAACCTTCTACCCGGGCCAACCGCATCGCCTATCTGGAAACGGAGTTGTGGAAAGCGTATTACCACCGCCAATGGCTGCGCGAGTTTCGCCTGCTGATCGCCACCCATCGCGAGTTCTTCCACATGGGGCCGCTGACGGCGGTGCGGGCCAGCTATGAATCGGCCCGCGCGGCGATGGCCTTCGCGCCGCTGGACGCCAGCGATTTGCCGAAGGCGCGCCGCTACCTGCTCACCTACTACCCGCGGGTGCGCCGATCGTTAGGCTGCCGGATGAGCGCCGCCGAACTGGCCGGCGTAGAGCTCAACTACTGGGTCGTCCACCGGGCCGCGGCCCGGCGGCGGCTGGCCGAGGTCGCCAGCGGCCGGCCCGCGAACGACGAACCGACGCCGGCCGAGATCGAGCCAGTGGTGGACGCCTTCGCCCACCTCCACGCCGCGCTGTTCAACCAGACGCCGGAGCGCATGCGCGAGTCAGCCGTCTACCGCGCCCAGGCCACGGCCGTGGTCGACCGCATCTCCGGCCGCTACTCGCCCGACGTGCCCGGCGACTGGCGGCGGGTGGAGGCGCTACTGCGGCAGGCGTACGCGGCCATCGAGGAGGCGGTCGGCCCGGACGCAGTCGCCTGGCGAGGCCGGCCCGCCATCAAGCCATCTTAATCTGGATAAAGGGGACGCCATGAATGATCAGATTCTTCGCTCAGCCTTCGACACGCACAACGCCGGCGACATCTCGCTGGAAGCGGCGCGCACCTACGTCAACGCCGCCCAGAAGCGCTGCGAGGC
>NZ_JAYRVJ010000163.1:0-6048 GCF_041918635.1 Promineifilum sp. (SeqCode) | reverse complement strand
GACGCGGCCGAACGCCTCCGGCGCGGTCATCGTCAGTGTGATTTCCATCTCCGCTCCCGGTTGGACGGGCATGCCCGAGGCCACCGCGGCCAGATCGAAGCTGGTGGTGGACAGCATCGGGTTACTGTTGGCCCCATCGGGCGCGTAGACCAACCGGAAGCCCTCGCCCCAGGTAGTGGGGCCAGTGTTGCGGAAGCGCCAGGTGTTGGTGAAGGTCGTCCCGGCCGGCACGGCATCGGCGTTGCTCAGTGTCGTGCCAAAAGACTTGAACTCCGCCTTCGACTGGTCGAGCGCCTCCAGTCCCTCGGCGGCCAGGGCCTCCAGCGCCTCCCGGCCGCGCGCCTTCATGTATTCGAAGGTATCGAAGACGTGGGGCTTCGGCCGCCCGTCGGCGGTCAGGATGCCGGAGTTGCGCAGCAGGTCGGTCCAGCCAAACCAGATGAGCACCGGCACGTAGCCGGCAAACTTATCGACGACCTCGTCCACCACCTCGCGCATGTAGACGCCGATGTCCTCGTAATGCTCCGGGCCGATGGGCGTGTCGTTGGCGACGCCGATCTCGGTGATCCACAGCGGCTTGTCGGGATAAGCCTGGCGGAAGCGGTTGAGCGAGTCGGCCAGCTTGCCGATGGAGCCGTAGTTGAACAGCGCCTTGCGCACGTAGCGGCCATAGGGGTGGACGGCCAGCGCGTCCACCGGCAGCCGCCCGCCCAGCCGCGCCTGCACCGCCCGGACGTACTTCAGCGCGTTGTCCGGCCCGGTGTTCAGCCCGCCGAGAACCACGACCGCGCCGGGATGGGCGCGGCGGATCGCCTCCTGCGCCTTGTCCAGCACGAGGGCGTACTCCTCGGCGCGGATGCCGATGGCCGAATGGTTGTCCGGGCCGCTGTCCTGCTCGTTGAAGATCTGGTAGGCCACCTTATCGCTGAACTCGGCGCAGACGGCGGCCACCCGGCCGCACGCCTTGGCGAACGTCTCGGCGTACTGCTCCCAGCCGCCGTTCTGCCAGGGGGCGTTGCCCCACTCGGTGTCCTGGTGCAGGATGATGAGCGACCGCGTGCCGGCAGCGGCGTAGCTCTGGATGATGGAGCGGTACTTGCGCTGGTAGGCCTCCTCCGGGCTGAGATTGAGCCGCGAGGCGAAGAAGACGAGGCGCACCCAGCCCAGGCCGCCCAGCCGATCCACGTCGAGGCCGTGGGCATCGGGGTTGATGTTCATACCGAACTCGACCCCGCCCAACTCCGACTCGCGGTTCTCCTCTTCAGCGACGGGCGACTCGCCGACGATGCCGATGCGCAGCCAGCGCACGCCGCCGAACGGCTGGCCGTCGGGCGTGGTCAGCTGCCAGTGGAAGGCGTAGGCCCCCACCGCCAGCGGGGCAACCAGGTCGAGGCGAATCTGAATCGTCTCGCCCGGCGCGACCCGGTCTTTGCCCGACACCTGTTGCAGCGAGTAGACCGGCTTGGCCCCCATCTCATCGCGCGACAACTGCGCCGTATCGGCCACGGGCTGATCGAGGTAGACGACGCGGAAGTCGCCTTCCCAGACTCGCGCGCCGGCGTTGCGCACCGTCCAGATGCCCGCGAACTGCTGGCCGGGCTGGAGGTCGTTGAAATTGCCGGCGCTGTTGCTGAAGCCCAGCAGGTCGTACTTCAGCGCCTCGGCCGCGGCCACGACGACGGCCCGCATCCAGCGTATAGGCCCGAAGCGCCGGCCGTCGGGCGCGGCCAACTGCCAGTTGGTGGCGTGGCGGCCGAGCGCCGCCGGCGCGTCGAACGTCAGGGTCAGGCTGACCAGCTCGCCCGGCCGCACCGCGGGCGGCGCGCCCAACTCGGCCAGGGTGTAAGAGGGAGCCGCGCCCAGCAGGGAGCGGTCGGTGTCGGCCGTCTCGGGGTGCGGCGTCTCGGAGTACACCAGGCGGTAATCGCCGCTCCAGGCCGTACTGCCGGCGTTGCGGAAAGTCCACGTCGCCCGGAAGGGCGCGCCGGCGGCCACACGGTCAAGGTCGATCTCAGCGACGAAGCCGGCCGCATCCGCCGCGTCCACATGTCCATTGGGATCCACGCTGTCGCTCATGGGTCAATTCTCCTCATTAGCGTGACATAGAGTTGCGCTAAGAAATCACAGAGTGGCACAGAGAGGCGCGCCACTCATTCTAGAGAATCCGCGCGGGCGTGTCAATCGGGCATAAGCGCCAGATCGGCGATTTCCAGCCATTGGCCCTTCTCTACCGGCAGCACGCCGGCCCGGAAGCGCCCGCGCGGCGTCAGGATGAGGTACTGATTGTCTAGCCAGCAGACGAAGCCGAGCGGCCCGCGCGGGCTGTGGACCGTCTCCAGCGCCAGCCGGCCGTCCACCCAGAAGCGGCAACCGTCGGGCCGCCACACCACCCGGTACTCGCGCCAGGCGCGTAGGTCGGCGGCCAGCGGGGCGAAGCTGATGCCCAGCCGGCGCTGCACGGCCGGCCACAGGCGGCGGCGAAGGGCGGCGAACTGGTTCAGGACCAGCACGGCCGGCGCGAGCGGGGCCATGAGCAGCGCCGCCGGCGCGCCCGCGTCCACCGTGGCCGCGAACCAGCCCCGGCCGGGCGGCTCCGGCGCGAAGGGCAGATCGTTGGGGTCGGAAGCGAAGAAGAACCAGACCGCCTGGGGCAGCGCCGGCCGGCCCACTGACGGGTCGCCGTAGGGCGCGTTCCAGAAGCCGAAGCCGGCCGTGCCGCGCAGCTCCCCGGCGTCGTGGGAGAAACGCGCCCGCAGGGCCATCGTCAGGCCGGGCCGGTGGTCGAAGCGCGCCCGGCCGCGCCCGGCGGTGCGGCCGTAGTCGTCGATCTGGGCGTTGGCGTAGCCCGCGCTCACCGGCGACAACGCCAGGCGCAGCGCGTCGCCCGCCGTCACGCGCCCCCCGTTCAACTGCGCCACGCGCCAGGCGTCAGGAACCATTCTTTGAGCCATCTGTTCCATGGGCTATAATACCAGCTTCTACGAGCGCCGACGCGCCGACCGAATTATCAGCCATTTACAGATAACTCACAGCCATAACCATAAACGCCGCCACGCCTCGCCAGCGTCGCGCTAAGAATCTGTGTAATCTGTGAAATCTGTGGATGCTTCTTCAAGGAGCAAAACGCGAATGGAGATCACCTGGTATGGCATGAGTTGCTTCCGCATCACGGAACGCAAGCAGGCCACAATTGTCACCGACCCCTATGCCGCGTCTGTCGGCCTGGGGGAGCTTAAGCTGAAGTCCGACGTGGTCACGATCAGCCACGACGCCCCCGGCCACAACTACGTCGCCGCCATCAGCGGCATGGAACACGTGCTGGATGGCCCCGGCGAGTACGAGATCGGCGGGGTGTTCATCAACGGTATCGCCACGCCCAGCCGCAACGGCAAGTTCAACAACATCGTCTACGTCTTCGACTACAATGGGCTGACCGTCGCCCACCTGGGCGACCTGGGCGAAGTCCCGTCGCAGAAGCAGATCGAGGATCTGGAACAGGTGAACGTCCTGCTCCTGCCCATCGGCGGCGGGAGCAGCCTCAACGCCGCCGGCGCGGCCGAGTTGGTGTCGATGCTGGAGCCGAACATCGTCGTCCCGATGCACTATCAAGTGCCCGGGCTGTCGCTGTCGCTCGATCCGGTTGACAAGTTTCTGAAAGAGATGGGCGTCACCGACCCCAAGCAGGATGTGAGTCTGAAAGTGGGCGGCGCCGATGGCCTGCCTCAAGAGACAAATGTGGTCATCCTGACGCCCAGGGCGATGTCCAAAGAGTGAGCGCCGGCCGCCTCAGGCGCGTGCGGAGAACATCATGGCAGCAAAAGTGATCATGCGGTGGAATGTTCGGCCGGACAAGGAGTCGGAGTATTTCGAGTTCCTCGTCCACGAGCTCATCCCGGCGATGAACAAAATGGGCATCACCGATATTCAGGTGTGGTACACGGCCTATGGCACGTGCGAACAGAAGATGGCCGAGGGGGTTGCTGACTCGACCGACGACCTGCTGCACATTATGCGCACCGAGGAGTGGGAGGAGCTAACGGACAAGCTGGAAGGGTTTGTACAGGATTTCAGCCAGAAGGTGATCCCGGCCACGCGGGGTTTTCAGATTTAGCCGGCTCCGGAGTCGCCAGCGGGCGTGGAACTGCTGGTGGAGGATGAGTCGCTGGCGGAGGAGGCGCTGCCCTCTTTAGTCTCCTTGCTTTTCGACTTGCCGCTCTTGCCGTTGACGCTGCTGGAGCGGTTGTCGGTCACGTAGAAGCCGCTGCCCTTAAAGACCACGCCCACCGAACTGACCACGCGGCGCGCGCGGCCGCCGCAGATGGGGCACTCTGTGAGGGGATCGTCCGTCATGCGCTGGCGAACCTGAAACTCGTGGTCGTTTTCGTTACACCGATAAGTATACAGTGGCATCTGTTGCATCCTCTGTCGCGTGCGGCTGTTCCCCGCCGACCCATGATTGTACCGGGCGGCCCACCCAACGGCAACCTCGTCTCATCCTATCACCCGCGCGTTAATATTCAGTTAGCGTGGGTATGAATAAAATGAACCACGGATTTTCACGGATTTGACGGGTGAACACGGATTGAACCCAAAGCTCAATCCGTGTTCATCCGTTGAATCCGTGTTTATCCGTGGTTCATTCATTCAATCAACATCGCATCGCCGAAGGAGTAGAAGCGGTAGCCCTCAGCTACGGCGGCGCGGTAGGCGGCCAGCATCCGTTCGCGCCCGGCGAAGGCCGACACCAGCATCAACAGGCTGGAGCGCGGCAGGTGGAAGTTGGTGATCAGCGCGGCCACGGCGCGAAAGCGATAGCCGGGATGGATGAACAGGTCGGTTGACCCCTCAAAGGCGGCCACCGGCTGCCAGGGGCACACGTTGGTCGTCTCGCCGGCCGCGTCGCGCGCGCTGATGGTTTGCAAGCTGCCGGTGATGCCCGCCGAGCGCAGCGCCGCCGTCTCCAGCACCCGCGCCGTCGTGGTGCCTACGGCCACGATGCGCCCGCCGGCTAGGTGGGCCTCGTTGATGCGCCGCGCCGCGTCGGATGTCAGCCGCGCCCACTCGCTGTGGATGACGTGCGCCGTCACCTCCTCAACGGCCACCGGCTTGAACGTGTCCAGCCCGACGTGGAGCGTACACGTCTCGAACAGCACCCCGCGCTCGCGCAGCGCCAGCAACAGATCAGGCGTGAAGTGCAGCCCGGCCGTCGGCGCGGCGGCCGAGCCGGCCGGGCGGGCGTAGATGGTCTGATAGCGCTCGGGGTCGTTCAGCGTCTCGTGGATGTAGGGCGGTAGCGGGGTATAGCCGAGCGCCTCGATCCACGCCTCGACCGGCGCGCTGAAGCGCAGCACGCGCAGCGACTCCGCGCCCAGACCGGCGACCACCGCCGTAATCCCGGCCGGCCGGCCGGCGTGATCCAGCAGGGTCAGCGCCAGTCCCTCCTCCACGCGCCGCCCGCCGGCCAGCGCCGTCCAGGTGTGGGCGTCGCGCCGCTCCAGCAGCAGCAGTTCCACCCGGCCGCCCGTCGGCTTGCGGGCAAACAGCCGGGCGGGCAGGACGCGCGTGTCGTTGGCGACCAGCACGTCGCCCGGTCGCAGGTACTCCACCAGATCGCGGAAGCGGCGGTGGGCCAGCGCGCCCGTGGCCCGGTCGAGCGCCAGTAGCCGGCTGGCGTCGCGCGGCTCCACCGGGTGTTGGGCGATGAGGCTGTCCGGCAGGCCGTAATCGAAGTCGCTGACCTTCATCTCAACCGGCCGGCTCGCCCGCCCCGCGCTCGGCCGGCCAGGTGCGGCCGAGGTTCTGGCGCATCTTCTCCAGATAGGCCTGCTCCAGATCGATGCCGGTGTAGTTGGCGAGCTTGAGGATGTAGGCCAGCAGGTCGGCCAGTTCGCCGCGCAGCGCGGCGCGGTTCTGCGCGATGGCCTCCTCCAGCGCCTCACCCGGGCCGCGGCCGTTGACCAGATGGCGCTTGCTGCCCGTCCAGACTTTGATCAGTTCCGTCGCCAACTCGCCGATCTCCTCGGTCAGCAGCAGGTAGTTGAAGAACAG
>NZ_JAYRVJ010000162.1:0-3358 GCF_041918635.1 Promineifilum sp. (SeqCode) | reverse complement strand
TTGGCCGCGGCACCGGTCACAACGACGCCGCCGTTTACAGCGAGCGGCCGGAGGACTGGGAGAGCAACATGCTGCGGCTGGCGCGCAAGTTCGACACGGCGCGCTCGCTCGTGCCCGGCCCGGTCATCGACGAGGTGAAGGGGGCGGAGATCGGCCTCATCGCCTACGGCACGACGGAGCCGGCCATCATCGAGGCCCGCGACCGGCTGGCCGCGGCCAGCATCCCCACGAGCTTTATGCGCCTGCGGGCGCTGCCCATCAATGACGAGGTCGAGGCGTTCATCGCCCGGCACGACCGGGTCTACGTGGTCGAGTTGAACCGCGACGGGCAGATGCACACGCTGCTGCGCTCGGAACTGCCGGCGCTGGCGACGCGGCTGGTGTCGCTGGCCCACCTGGATGGCATGCCGTTGACGGCGCGCTGGGTGGTGGAGGCGATCGCGGCGCAGGAGTCGCTGCGCCCTCGCCGGGCGCCGACCAACGGCTCCTCGCGCCAGGCGCGCAAGGAAGGGGCGACGGAACTCGACCTGCCCGGCGATGGCTCGCTCTCCCCCGGCAACGGTATGCCGCGCGGCGATAGCGGGCTGACGGACATGGGACATGATGGAAGGAATCGGGAAGTGATTGCGGGGGAGAAGTAGCCCCTCGGTGCGTCGCACTTTCTGAAGTGCGATGCACTGTCGCGCGGTAAGCTGAGTTTAGGAAGATGCGACGCACTTCAGAAAGTGCATCGCACCGGGAGATAGATTGATGACCGAAATGACAACTCCCCGCCCCGGCCGGGTCAATGCCATTGGCCTGGCCCAGGCGGATTACAAGGGCTTGCCCTCGACGCTCTGCCAGGGCTGCGGGCATAACTCCATCGCCAACCAGATCGTGCAGGTGGCCTACGAGATGAACGTCCGGCCGCACGAGATGCTAAAGCTGAGCGGCATCGGCTGCTCCAGCAAGTCGCCGGCCTACTTCCTGGGCCAGAGCTTCGGCTTCAACACGCTGCACGGCCGCATGCCCTCGCTGGCGACAGGCGCGCTGATCGCCAACCACCACCTGCAGGCCATCGCCGTCAGCGGCGACGGCGACTCAGCCAGCATCGGCCTGGGGCAGTTCAAGCACCTGCTGCGCCGCAACGTGCGCATGGTCTACGTGGTGGAGAACAACGGCGTCTACGGCCTGACCAAGGGGCAGTTTTCGGCCACGGCCGACGAGGGGCAATCGCTCAAGTACGCCGGGACGAATGAGTTCCCGCCCATCGACATCTGCATGGAAGCCATTCTGGCCGGCTGCGGCTTCGTGGCCCGCTCTTTCTCCGGCGACGCGGCCCAGGTGCGCGAGCTGATGAAGGCGGCGCTGAGCCACCGCGGCACGGCCGTGCTGGACATCATCAGCCCGTGCGTGGCTTTCAACAACGATGACGCCTCGACTAAGAGCTATAGCTACGGCAAGGAACACGAGATTCCGCTGCACGGCATCGGCTTCATCCCCAAGGAGGCGGAGATCGAGATCGAGGCGTATGACCCCGGCGAGATGCGCGTGGTCGAGATGCACGACGGCTCCCGCATCCAGTTGCGCAAGCTGGAAGCGGACTACGACCCGACCGACCGGCTGGGAGCGATGCACCGGCTCCAGTGGGCGCAGGAACAGCAGGAGTTTATCACCGGGCTGATCTATCTGAACGAGTCGCGGCCGTCACTGGCCGAGACCAGTCGGCTGGTGGATGAGCCGCTGAGCGCGCTGCCCGACGAGCGCATCCGGCCGCCGCGGGCGACGTTGGAAGCGCTGATGAGTGGGTTGATGTAGCCGGCGCCTGCGGAGTGCGCATCCTCAGATGCGCATGGGGTCTATAAGACGGCAACAAAAAGGGCCGAAGCGTACTCTCGTAGACGCTTCGGCCCGTTTTCAATCCGTATAATCCGTATTATCCGTGTAATCCGTGTTGAATTCACTCCCCATGCGGCTGCACCAGATTGTGCAGATGTCCATACAGATCAGCAAAGACACAGGAAATGCCCCACGCCAGTTCGGCTGGCTCCTCCATGAACTGCACGCCGCGGGCCTTAAAGCGCTCGTAGTCGCCGCGGCAGTCGTCGGTCTCCAGCGTGAAGCCGGCGGCGCGGCCGACCGTCTCGCCCTGTGACGTGGCCGAGGTCATGCCCCACTGCGGTAGCTCCAGGACGACCTCGATCTCCGTCTGCCCGGCTGGCGCGATGGACACCCAGCGATTTTCCGGGTTGCCGGGGAAGGGTTCGTCCCGCTTGATGACCCAATCCAGCTTCTCTTGATACCACTGGGCCGCTTCGTACTGGTCTTTGACGGTGAGGGACACGTGACTGATCTTACGGATCATAACTTCTCCCGGGAGAATAAATGAACCACGGATTTTCACGGATTCTACGGATGATACGGATTGAAAATTGACTCAATCCGTGTTCATCCGCCCAATCCGTGAAAATCCGTGGTTAAATCATTTCTTACTCAGTGGCGGCGTCCTGCACGTCGAGCAGTTCGACCTCGAAGATGAGCGTCGCGCCGGGCGGGATAGTGCCGCTGCCGGTGTCGCCGTAACCCAGTTCGGCCGGGATGACCAGCTGGCGCTTGCCGCCGACCTTCATGCCGGCCACGCCCTCATCCCAACCGGGGATGACCGCGCCCGTGCCCAGCGTGAACGGGAAGGGCACGCCGCTGTCGAGCGAGCTGTCGAACTTCACGTTGTCAGTCAGCCAGCCGGTGTAGTTGACGGTGACGGTCTGGCCCGCCTCGGCCACGGCCCCGTCGCCCTCGACGATGTCGTAGTACTTCAGGCCGCTCTCGGTCACGGTGAAGTCGCCCTCATCGATCTCCGTCGGCAGCACCAGCGACAGGATGTCCACCAGTTCGACTTCCATGATGAGCGTGGCGTTGGGCGGAATCTTGCCGCCGCCCTCCTCGCCCAGGGCCAGTTCGGCCGGGATGACCAGGTAGCGCTTGCCGCCCTTCTTCATGGTGGAGAGGCCCTCTTCCCAGCCGGGGAAGACGCTGTCGCTGCCCAGCGCGAACGTCAGCGGCTCACCCTGGGTGTCCGACGAGGCGACATACGCCTGGCCGTCTTGCAGCCAGGCGGCGTAGGTCGTGACGATCTCCTGACCCTGCACCGGCATCTCCCCCTCGCCCTCGACGATGTCGAAGTATTGGAGGCCGGATTCGGTCGTCGTCAGGTCGGCCTCATCGACAGCGGTGGGGACGGGCGGGGCGACGGCCGTCAGCAGTTCCACGTCCATGTAAATGGTGGCGTTGGGCGGGATAATGCCGCCGGCTCCTTCCTCGCCAAAGGCCAGGTCGGGCGGGATGATGAGACGGGACTTGCCGCCCTCTTTCATCAGCA
>NZ_JAYRVJ010000161.1:0-5309 GCF_041918635.1 Promineifilum sp. (SeqCode) | reverse complement strand
GGGATTGCCCGGCCACTCGTAGGCAGCGCGGAAGACGAGCTGGCCCGGCGCGTCCCCTTCCGGGAAAAGCAGCGCGGCGGCGTCGGCCCGCAGCAGGCGCGGGATCTCGCTGACCAGGAAGTCACCCAGCGCCGCCGGATCACGGTAGCCGCCGGCGCGGTTGGCGAAGTCGAGCAGGAGGGCCTGCGACTGGTTCGCCAGCCGCAGCTTTTCGACGATGCCGGCCACGTGGGAGTGGACGACCGGCTCCGAGACCAGCAGCCGCAGAGCGATCTCCTGATCGGACAGCCCCGCGGCGGCCAGGCGCAACACCTCATTCTCGCGGTCGGTCAGGGGGTCGGCGCCGTTGGCGGCCTGGGTCTCGGCCAGCAGGCGGGCGGCGATCTGGGGCGACAGTTGGGCGCGGCCGGCGGCGGCGGCCTTGATGGCCCGGCGCAACTCGTCGGCCTCGGTGTCCTTGAGCAGGTAGCCGATGGCCCCGGCCTTGATCACGGCGGTAACGGCCGCCTCCTCGATGACGCTGGTGACGACGATGACCTGCGCCGGCAGGCCGCGGCGGCGAATCTCGGCCGTGGCCTCCAGCCCGCTCATGACGGGCATGATGAGATCCATCAGCACCACGTCCGGCTGCAACGCCTCGACGCGCTGCACCGCCTCCGCGCCGTTCACCGCCTCGCCGACAACCTCCAGGTCGGGATCGAGGCCGAGAAACATGCGCAAACCCTGGCGAACCACGCTGTGGTCATCGGCAATTATGATGCGAATGGTCATGTATTCTCCCGTCGGGCAGGATTATATCACATGGGGAAAGGGGGAGGGGGGAAGTGGCAGGTGGCAGGTGCGACGCACTTCCCGAAGTGCGTCGCACCTGGGCTTTCTAGGGCGCGCAACGCTTCAGCGCCACCTCGTCCACGTACATCCCCGTCACCCCGCCCGTGCCGTTGTTGAACACGCCGAAGTAGAGTGTCACCGCCTGGCCGCGGAAGGGGGTCATGTCGAAGGTGTGCAGCGTCCACTCGCTGTACCACTGCCGCTGGAAGAGCAGGGTGTGCTGCCGGCCGGCGCTGTCGAAGAGCAGTACCAGCTGCACGTCGTCGCTCAACTGCGTCCGGTCGAGCGGCGAGGTGGGCACGACGGGCGGCGGCGTCAGGCGGCCGGCCGACCGCCCGGTGGTTGTGGCGAAGAGGCGGAAGGTGAGCGTGGCCGTGGAGCTGGCCGGGATGAACACCGTCTGCTGGGCCGAGGAGTAGCTGTAGACGTTGTCCGGTGGGTGGACGATGCCCGCCCGCAGGGCGCGCTGGCCGCTGAAGACGGGGAACGTCACGAAGCCGGCCGGGTACACCGTCTGATTGATCCGCCAGCCGGCGTCGCTCTCGAAGCCGCCGTTGATGACTACGTCGCTGCATTGCGGCGGGCGGGTGGCCGTCGCCGTGGGCGTGGCCGTGGGCTGCGGTGGTCGGGTGGCGGTCGCGGTGGGCGTCGGGGTGACGGTGGCCGTGGCCGTCGCGGTGGGCGTCGCGGTCGCGGTCGGTGTGGCCGTTGCCGTCGGCGTCGCGGTCGGCGTCATCGTCGGCGTCGGCGTGGGCGACGCGCCGAGAAGCAGCGCCGGCAGGTAGACGGGGGCCGGCGTGCGCGTCGGGGTCGTCGTGAGGGTCGCACTGGGCGTGGCCGATGGCGTCAGGGTCGGCGTCGCGCTGGGCGGCGTGCCGGTGACGGTCGACGTCGAGGTAACTGTCGCGGTGGGCGTGGCGGTGGTGGTGGCCGTGGCCGTTGTCGTAGACGTCGCGGTGTTTGTCGCCGTGGCGGTAGGGGTTCGGGTCGCGGTGGGCGACGTAGTGGGCGTGACCGAGACCGTCGGCGTCAGGGTGGGGATCTGCTCGATGGATACCGCGCCGCCGGTAAAGACGCCGTCCACGGTCTGATCGTCGATATTGGCGAAGAAGGGGGCGGGGCTGCCCAGGAAGACGATGTCGGTCGCCACCGGCGCGGGAATCCAGGCCACGTCGAAGGTCAGGGTCAGGATGTCGCTGTTGGGGATGACCGTGACGGGCGAATTCTGGTTGTAGATCAGGATCTGCAGCCGCCCCTCGCCGCTGACCACCTGCAGCGTGGCCACGGTCTCGTAGCCGGCCGGCAGGTTGGGCGCGACGGCGTCGATCAGGCCATCCCCATCGCCGTCGGCCGTGTCCAGTGTCAGCAGGGTGGCGTCGTAGGACAGGGCGAAGAAGATGGTGTCGATGGCCTTGCCGCCGTTCTTGAACGCCAGCGGCACGGCGACGGGCGCGCCGGCCGTGGCCGGCGTGAAGGGGGCCACGTCTAGACTGGGCGCGGCGGCCGGGCCGCGCGGCGTGGGCAGCGGGCGGGCCTGCGCCTCGTCGCGCGCCAAAGAGAACACCAGGACAAGGAGGAGTAACGCCGTAAGGCCGAGGAAGAGGGATGCCAGGGTGCGTCGGGCCATACCGGACATTATAAGAGAGAGTTGGGGCGGTGTGTGTAGAGAAGGCGTGAATTGAGCGGGAGAGCCGGGGCAGGGGTGCGCGCTGGACGCATCTTCTGTCCGAAGGGCGGGTTATCTATGGCAGTGTTAGCAGCTCCAGACCTGACAGGTGGGCGGCCAAAAGGTAATAGGGCGAGGAGCGAATCCATTGGCCGCCCACCCATCAGGTCTACAGAAGTTCGACGGAGAACCACATGAATTTACTTGCCGGAAAGAAGGCGCTGGTCTTTGGCGTCGCCAACAAATACTCCATCGCCTGGGCCATCGCCGAGGCGTTCCACCAGCAGGGGGCCGAGGTGGGCCTGAGCTACGGCATCCCCCAGTTGGAGAAGCGCGTGCGGCCGCTGGCGGCGGAAATCGGCGCGACGTTCGTCGAGAAGTGCGACGTGACCTCCGACGACGAGCTTGACGCCACCTTCGCCAAGGCGGCCGACCACTTCGGCCGGCTCGACATCCTGGTGCATTCGGTGGCCTACGCGCCCTCGGAGGAGTTGGAGGGGCGTTTCTACGACACCAGCCGTGAGGGCTTTCGCATTGCCCTGGACATCAGCGCCTACAGCTTCGTGGCCCTGGCCCGGCGGGCGCGTCCGCTGATGCCGGACGGCGGCTGTATGCTGACGATGACGTATTACGGCGCGGAGAAGGTCGTGCCCCACTACAACGTGATGGGCGTGGCCAAGGCGGCGCTGGAGGCCAGCACGCGCTATTTGGCCGCCGACCTGGGGCCGGAGAACATCCGCGTCAACGCCATCTCGGCCGGGCCGATCAAGACGCTGGCCGCGGCGGGCATCGCCGGCTTCCGCAAGATGCTCGGCTACGTGGGCGAGCGCGCCCCGCTGCGCCGCAACATCGACCAGGAGGAGGTTGCCAAGACGGCTCTCTGGCTGTGCAGCGACCTGGGCAGCGGCGTGACGGGAGAGATCGTCTACGTCGATGCGGGCTATCACATTTTGGGCATGCCCGAGCCGCCGGAGAAATGGGAATAGGGGCTAGGTTCCAGGGGCTAGGGGCTAGGGAAGAGCACTTTGACCCAGTTCTCACCCCTGCCCCAGGCTCTTTCTTCCCTGGAACCTGGCCCCTAGAACCTAGCCCCTATCTTAATCTGTATCGTAAGCCGCCCGCGCTATGCTCTTGACAAATCGCGCGGACGGACTATAGTTGCGCGTTGGGAACGTTACGATACAGCGCAATCGCACTTATCTAGAGCAGTCGAGGGACCCGGCCCGTTGACGCTGCAGCAACCTCCAGGTAGGAAGGTGCTAACTCCGGCAGCGAAAGCTGGAAGATAAGAGGTAAAAGTGAAACCTAGACGCTACGCCTCTTGACCTGCTCAAGGGGCGTTTTTTGTTATCCCGTGGCTCCGGCCAGCGCTAAAACCGTGGAGGTATTTGATTAGATGACAACCAGCTTCATGGCCTCGCCGAGTATGCTCTTTACGTCCGAATCCGTGACCGAGGGGCATCCGGACAAGATGTGTGACCAGATCAGCGACGCCGTCCTCGACGCGCTGTTGGCGAAAGACCCAACGGCCCGCGTCGCTTGCGAGACGGCGGTTAAGACCGGCTTCGTGATGCTCCTGGGCGAGATCACGACGACGGCTTTCGTCGATTTCGACAAGCTCGTCCGCCAGGTCGTCACCGACATTGGCTTCGACGACAGCAGCAAGGGCTTCGACGGCAACACCTGCGGCGTCCAGGCCGCCATCGCCGCCCAAAGCCCCGACATTGCCCAGGGCGTCGATACGGCCCTCGAAGTGCGCCAGAACGGCGACAGTGACGCCGAAGTGGACGCCATCGGCGCCGGCGACCAGGGTATGATGTTCGGCTTCGCCTGCGACGAGACGGACACGCTCATGCCCCTGCCCATCTATTTGGCCCATCGCCTGACGCGGCGGCTGGCTCAGGTGCGGCGCGACGGCACGCTGCCGTGGGTGCGCCCCGACGGCAAGGCCCAGGTGACCATCGAGTACGCCTATGGCGAGCCGAAGCGCGTCCATACCGTGCTCGTCAGCACGCAGCACGCCCCCGAGGTAGACGCCGAGACGATCCAGCAGGAGATCATCAAGCACGTGATCCTGCCTGTGCTGCCCAAGGAGCTGATCGGCGAGCACCCCAACCTCATCATCAACCCCAAGAAGGCGACGGAGTACGGCCCCAATGACCTGTGCATCTACGTCAACCCGACCGGCCGCTTTGTGGTCGGTGGCCCGATGGGCGACGCGGGCGTGACCGGTCGCAAGATCATCGTCGATACCTACGGCGGCATGGGCCGGCATGGCGGCGGCGCGTTCAGCGGCAAAGACCCGACGAAGGTCGACCGCAGCGCGGCCTACGCCGCCCGCTGGGTGGCGAAGAACCTGGTCGCCGCCGGGCTGACGCGGCGCTGCGAGGTGCAGGTGGCCTACGCCATCGGCGTCGCCCACCCGCTGAGCGTCAACGTCGAGACGTTCGGCACCAGCCCCTATTCCAGCGAGCAGTTGGTCGAGCTGATTCAGGAGCACTTCGACCTGCGCCCCGGCGCGATCATTCGCGACCTGAGGCTGCGCCGGCCGATCTACCGCGCCACGGCTGCCTATGGCCACTTCGGCCGCGACGACATCGACGCGCCGTGGGAGAATACTGACCGGGCCGAGGCGCTGCGCCAGGCCGCGGCGGCGCTAGAGCCGGTGTTGGCCTAATTTGATTCGGTGCGACCCACTTTCTGAAGTGGGTCGCACCTGCGCCGGATTGAAACTTAAATAGCGCGACAAAGCCTCACTCACCAGCAGGTTGGTGAGGCTTTGTCGCGCGCCGGCCCGCTTGACGTAAGTAGG
>NZ_JAYRVJ010000160.1:0-10486 GCF_041918635.1 Promineifilum sp. (SeqCode) | reverse complement strand
CTTCGAGACGTTCGGCCGGGGATTCGGGCTGGCGGGGTTGTCCGTGCCGGAGTTAGCCCAGCCGCCGGTATGGGAGCCGGCCGGTTTCGTGGAGACGGGCTGGCTGCTGCCGCAGCAGTGGGAAGTCAGGCTTATCCGCGAGGGGGCGACGCCCGAAGTTATCCCGCTGGCGCTCGACGCGCAGAATGGGGCGCAACTGGCGGTGGAACTGGGAGCGGATGGCGGCGTGCTGGTCGTCATGCCCCTGACGCCGTTCGTGGATACGGCCGCGGACTATTGGGTGCGTATTGATCGGTAAGAGGGCAGGGGAGCACGGGGGCGGGGGCAGGGGAGCGAATCGAAACCGCGGCTCTAGAGGCAAGCATGCAGCAAGTCAGTGAGATGTTGGTCGCCGAGGCTACTTCACCCCTGCTCCCCCGCACCCCCGCTTCCCTGCTCTTCTACATCCGGCTCGCGTTCCGATACTGGTCCTCCAACTCCCGCCGCCGCTCCTGCATCGCCTGGCGCGCCTCGCTACGGGTTTGTTCCCAGCGCTCCTCAACGCTCTCAATCAGTTCCGAGCCGGAAGCGGGGGTGAGCAACAGCGCCGTCACTGCGCCTACCAGCGCCCCACACACCGCGCCGGCCATAAAGCTCATGAGTTTGTGCATGGTGTTTCCTCATTAATCTGTCTCTCCCTGACCTCTTTTGGAGAGCGAAGGGACGAAGGACATTATAGCAGGTCTCGCTGTTCGGCTATAATCTGAACATGTCGGAGTACATCGATATCGAACCTGAGGTAACTGAGGACGGTCTCATCCTGTTCCATACTAACTTGCCGCTGACGGCCGAAGGGCGGGAGGAGCGCTACGCGTCGCCGGCCGAACTGGACGAAGGCTCGCCGGTGGCCCAGGCGCTGGCTGTCGTCTATGGTATCTCGGGCGCGTCTTTGAATGGCGGCGAGTTGGTCGTCTGGTGCGAACCCGACGCCGACTGGCACGCCCTCATCGCCGACGTGACGGCGGCGCTGAAGGACTTCTTTCTGTAAGAGTGGGAAGAAGCTCACGCAAAGAACGCCAAGAAGCAAAGAACGCTAAAAGAATCTTCTTCTTTGCGCTCTTTGCTTCTTGGCGTTCTTTGCGTGAGCTCTTAAGCCGCCTTCTCGCGGATCGCCAACTGTAGCTCCTCCAGTTGGCGCGGCAAGACGTGCGACGGGGCGTCGGCCATCAGGTCGGTGGCCTGAGCCGTCTTGGGGAAGGCCATCACCTCGCGGATATTCGGCTCGCCGGCCATAAGCGCCACCAGCCGGTCGATGCCCGGGGCGATGCCGCCGTGAGGCGGCGCGCCATACTCGAACGCCTCCAGCAAGTGGCCGAACTGATCGCGGGCCTCCTCCATCGAGAAGCCGATGAGCGACATGATCTTGGCCTGGAGCGTCTGGTCGTGGATTCGGATACTGCCGCCAGCCACCTCGAAGCCGTTGCAGACCAGGTCATACTGCTGGCTGAGCACGGCCGCCGGGTCGGTGTCTAGCAGGGGGATGTGCTCCGGCCTGGGCGCGGTGAACATGTGGTGGCTGGGCGCGAAGTGGCCGTCCTCCAGCGCTTCTTCGAACAGCGGGAAGTCGATCACCCAGGCGAAGGCCAGTTCCTTCTTGTCGGTGTACCCTAGCCGCCGCGCCAGTTCCGTCCGCAGCGTGCTCAGCACGTTGTGCACCACGCTCTTGGCGTCGCTGGCGATAAGGATGAGGTCGCCCGGCTTAGCCCCTAGCCGCTCCGTGATGGCGATCAACTGATCGACGGTAAAGAACTTGGCGATGGGGCCGCGCATCTCGCCCGACTCCGGCTGGATAGCCAGCCAGGCCAGCGCCTTCGCCCCCTGGCCGCGAGCCATTTCTTCCAACTCGTCCAGCTGCTTGCGGCTGTAAGTGGCGCAACCAGGGGCGCAGATGGCCTTGACCGGCCGGCCGGCGGCCACGTTCTCGGCGAAGACGCGAAAAGCGCTGGCCCCGGCCACGTCGCTGATGTCCGCAAGTTCCATGCCATAGCGCAGATCGGGCCGGTCGGTGCCGAAGCGCTCCGTCGCCTCGGCGTAGCTGAGGCGGGGGAACTGCTTGTGCGCCAGCGGCACCAGACTGACCGCCTCTACCATGCCCACCATGAGCGACTCGATCAGGTCCAGTACATCGTCGCGCTCGACGAAGCTCATCTCCATATCCAGTTGCGTGAACTCTGGCTGGCGGTCGGCGCGCAAGTCCTCGTCCCGGAAGCAGCGGGCGATCTGAAAGTAGCGCTCGTAGCCGGCCACCATCAGCAGTTGCTTGAGTTGTTGCGGGCTTTGGGGTAGGGCATAGAATTTGCCGGGGTGGACGCGGCTGGGAACCAGGTAGTCGCGCGCGCCCTCCGGCGTGGACTTGAAGAGGATGGGCGTCTCGACCTCAATGAACCCGCGCGCGCCCAGAAAGTCGCGAATGAACTTGACCGCGTTGTGGCGCAGGATCAAGTTGCGCTGCATGCGTTCGCGCCGCAGGTCGAGGTAGCGGTAGCGCAGGCGCAGCGTCTCGTCCACAGTGTCGTCGCGGTCGATGAGGAACGGCGGTGTCTTGGCCGAGTTGAGTACAACGACCCGCTCAGCCAGCACTTCGATCTCCCCCGTCGCCAGTTGCGTGTTCTCTTGCCCGGCCGGCCGCCGGCCGACGACGCCACTGACCTGCAAGACGTACTCGCCGCGCACGTTCGCCGCCGCGGCAAACCCTTCCGGCGTCCGGCCCGCGTCCACCACGATCTGGGTCTTGCCCGCCCGGTCGCGCAAATCGATGAAGATAACGCCGCCCATGTCGCGACGCCGGTTGACCCAGCCCGCCAGCGTGACCGTCTGGCCGATGTGTTCGCTGCGCAACTCGCCGCAGCTGTGTGTCTTTAGCATGGATGCCCTTCCTGGATGGCCTTGATGATTTCGCGCCTGCTCCGCCCACGCGGCGCAGAGCAAATGAGGATTCTAGCATGACGCCGCGCGCGCGACAAAGGGCGCGAGGGGCAGAGTGGCGCAGGATTCTTATCCTGTCTATTCACCCGCGGCGTCTATAGTTTTAAAGAATGAGTTCATAAAAATTGACAACCGCCCGCCGCACTGATAGAATCCCGTCTATATCATCTCGAAACGTATTGTCGAGTCTTGAGACAAGGATTGGAACAAACATGGATGTTCAGCAGCTAGATCAGGTGCAGGAAGAGACTGTCTTTTTGACCGATGCCGCCGCGGAGACGGTCCGCAGTTTGCTGGTGCAGAAGAACGTGCCTGACTACGGCTTGCGCGTGTTCGTGGCCGGCGGCGGCTGCTCCGGCATGCAGTACGGCATGGCTCTGGAAGCGGAGGCCCGCGCCTACGATCACGTGATCGAGCAGAGCGGCGTGAAGGTCTTCATTGACCCGACCAGCATGATGTACCTCAACCAGGCCACTATCGACTACGTGGACAGCATTATGGGTGGTGGGTTTAAGGTTGATAATCCGAACGCGGTCACGTCGTGCGGGTGCGGCACGTCCTTCAAGGCTAAAGACGGCGGCGGTTATACCGGCGCGTCGGGCGGCGGCTGCGGCTGCGGTCACTAATTCCGGCTCTTGCAAGCACGATTCTGAAGGGTGGCGGCCGATCCGGGCTGCCGCCCTTTTTTCTTTCCCGGCGCGCCGGGACGGGGGAAGACGATGGGTGTGCGCTATTTCACCGTTGAGGAGGCCAATGCCGCGCTGCCGGAACTGACACCGCTGGTCGGTCGCCTGCTCGAATTGCGCGCCCGTGTCAGCCGCGAGGGGCGCGAGTTAGGCAGCCTGCTGGTCGATCTGAGCAGTGACGTGGGCGGGCCGGAGGCCAGCCAATTGACGGGTGAGTTTGCCGAGATCGAGCGGCTGGTCGCTCGCATCCAGTCCTATGGCTGCGTGCTCAAGAGCCTGGAGGCCGGCCTGCTCGACTTTCTGTGCGAGCGGGATGGACGGGATGTGCTGCTCTGTTGGCGCTACGGCGAGCCGCAAATCGGCTATTACCATGAACTACACACCGGCTTTCAGGGGCGTCGGCCGATATAAGAGAATAATCCGCCGATTTCGCAGATTACGCAGATTTTTCCAGAATTTATGAGCTTGCGTGTTCTTGAATGAAGGTGACGGCTGCTCCGCGCGTGGTCACTTCGCCGGCGGCCTGGGCCTCTTCCAACAGAGATAGCAGCCGGCCTATCTCGTGCCCCGGCGGCTGGCCGAGCAGTTCCATGACGTCTTGCCCGGTCAGCAGGCGCGGCGGCGCGACCACCTCGTGGGGCGCGTCGAAGTAGGCCGCCAGCAGCGCGCCGACGACCGTTAGTAGCGCCTCCCACTCGCCTCCGCTCCCCGCACCGTCATAAGTCGCCAGGTGGTCGGCCAGCGACAACAGCGCCACGTCAAGCCCCGCCTCGTGCAGCGCGCGGTAGTAGCGGTAGATGGTTCGTCGGGAGGGAGCGCGCCGCTCCGTCGCCAGGTAGAGCGGGCGCATGTGGCCGGCCACGATGGCGCGCGCGTGGCGAATGGCGGCGTTGCCGAAATTCAGCCGGTTCAACCGGGCCGCTGTCAGGTTCGCGCCCGCCTCGTCGTGGCCCAGGAAGCGGATACGGCCTGTCTCCTCCACCGTCTGCGTCTCCCGCTTGCCCGTGTCGTGGTAGAGCGCCCCCCAGCGCAGTAGCCCTTGCCCGTCGATCCCACCCTCGATGGCCCGCGCCAGATGGGCGCGTAACGCGGCGCGATAAGGGGCGAGCAGCGTTGCGACGGCCTCCATCCATTCGGCTGTCTCGTCTGGCGGCTCGCCATCGAGCAGCGCCTCGACCGCTACCAGGTAGCGCAGGACACTCACCGTGTGCGCCAGCACCGCTTCGTGGTGCGGCGGCGATTGAGCCACGTCGCGCAGGGCGGCCACTTCGGGCAGGACTCCCGCCAGCAGCCCTAACTCGTCCAACAGGGCCACGCCCGTATGCGGCTCGCCGGCGCTTAGCAGCTTGGTCAACTCGTCGCGAATGCGCTCGGCTGACGTGCGCGCCAGCAGGGCGGGCAGAGCGGCGCGGGCCGCCTCGGCCGTCTCCGGCGTCAGCGCGAAGCCGAGTTGGGCGGCGAAGCGGGCGGCCCGCAACGCCCGCACCGGGTCATCGGCGATAGAGTCGTTGTGGATGGCGCGGATGCGCCCGGCGCGCAGGTCGTCCAGGCCGCCGTGTCGGTCGATGATCGCCTCCGCCGTCCGCGCCCCGACCGGCAAGGCCAAGGCGTTGATGGTGAAGTCCCGGCCGCGCAGGTCGTCCTCGAAGGTGGGGCCCCGGTAGCGGGCGATGTCGAGCGTCGTCGCTTCCGCTTTGGCGACGATCCGGCCCACGTCCCGCGCGGCATCCAGCGCGTAGGCGGGCAGGCGCAGCCGGTCGGCCAGCCAGTAGGTGAGTGGGACGGCGTCCGCGGCCACGATGAGGTCAACGTCGTGGCTGGCCCGACCTAACAGCGCGTCGCGCACCACCCCGCCGACCAGGTGCACCGGCTGCCCGATCTCCGGCAGCAGCGGCCGTATCCGCTCCACCAGCGGCGCGAGGGGCAATGAATCTGGGGTCATCAGAAGAATCGATCCGCAGATTTCGCAGATTACGCAGATTAAGGAAGAAAAATCTGCGTAATCTGCGAAATCTGTGGATTCTTCTTACCGAAGGTGGGCGAAGAGCTCGGGTTTAAGCACGGCGATGTAGGGCAGGTTGCGGTACAACTCATCGAAGTCGAGCCCATAGCCGACGACGAACTCATCGGGGATATCGAAGCCCACGTAATCCACGTCCACCTCCACCTCGCGCCGGGCGGGCTTGTTGAGCAGGGTGCAGATACGTAGCGAGGCCGGCGACCGGGCCAGGAGGCTGCGCTTCATGTACGACAGCGTCCGCCCACTGTCGATGATGTCCTCAACGATGAGCACGTGCCGCCCGTCCAGTGGTATCTTCAAGTCCATGATGATCTGCACCGCGCCGGAGGAGGTGGTTCCCCGGCCGTAGCTGGAGATGCCCATGAAGTCCAGATGGTGCGGTCGGGTCAGGGCACGGCTCAGGTCGGACAGGAACATGTAGGCGCCCTTCAGGACGCAGATGAGTAGCAGGTCGTCGCTATCGGCGTAGTCCGCCTCGATCTGGGCCGCCATTCCCTGAATGCGGTCGGCCAGCGTTGTCTCGTCGATGAGAACCTGGGCGATGTCGTCTTGTAGATCGCGCATGTCAGCCTATCTCCTCCATGACCGAGCGGGACGCGGGCAACACCTGATGGCATGCCCGGCAGCGCGCCTCGTACACCTCGGCCGCGCCGACCAGCACGATCGGGTCGTCGAACGCCGCCGGTTGTCCTTCGATCAGGCGTTGTGTCCGGCTGGCCTCCTCGCCGCAGACGACACAGATGGCGTGCAGCTTGCTAACCTCCTCAGCGCGGGCCAGCAACGCCGGCATGGGGCCAAAGGGCAGACCGCGGAAGTCCATATCCAGCCCGGCGCAGATCACCCGCTTGCCGGCATGGGCCAACTGTTCGCACACGTCCACAATCCCCTCATCGAAAAATTGGACCTCGTCGATGGCGACCACGTCCGTCTGCGGATCGACGGCGAGCAGGATGTCGGCGGCGCGGGCCACCGGCTGGGCCTCAAAGTGCAGGCCATTGTGCGACGTCACTTTCTCCACGTGATAGCGCTGGTCGATGGCGGGCTTGAAGGCCTGTACCTGCTGGCGGGCGATGACGGCGCGCCGCAGCCGGCGAATCATCTCCTCTGTCTTGCCGCTGAACATGCTGCCGCAGATGAGTTCGATCCGCGCGCGCGAGTGTTTGCTCATATCCTCTCCTCGATAACAAAAAGGGCAGATACGCTTGTCGGCGTATCTGCCCATTATCCTCGCGTTGCCCGTTTCGGACAAAAGCCGGAGCGGACGAGGGAAGAAGAATCCGCAGAATGCGCAGATTGGTTTTAAGAATCTGTGCAATCTGTGGATGTCTTGATCGATTAGGCGATCAACCCCTCGTCGCGCAAGCCGCGCTTGATCTTGATGAGAGCTGTCTGGCCGATGCCCTGCAAGGCCAGGACGGCGTCGTCACCCTGCTTCAACAGGTTCAACAGGTCGCCATAGGTCGTCAGGCCAGCGTCGCGCAGCGCGTTGTTGGCGCGCGTGCCCAGGTCCATCATGTCGATAGCGAAATTCTCCGGCCGGCGGCCCTGCTGGGTGTCCTCGACCGTGGTCTGAATCTCCTGGCGCTTCTGCAAGCGGCGCATGAAGCGGTCAACCTGGCCCTCGGTGTCCATCAGGCGCTGCGTCCCGGTATAGAAGGGGTGCGTGCCCGACCACACTTCGACGACGAGCTGCGGGCGGGTCGAGCCGACGGTCATGACGACTTCACCTTCGACAATGACCTTGGCATCGGGATACCACTTCGGATGAATATCGTTCTTCATGGCCCCTTACTCCCCCACGGCCTCGGCCGTCGCCTCGGCCTGTACCGGGTAGACGCTGACGACCTTGCGGCCAAAACGGTTCTCGAACGCCACCTGGCCGTCGATCAGGGCGTAGATGGTGTAGTCGCTGCCCACACCGACGTTGTTACCGGGGCGATATTTGGTGCCCTTCTGGCGGACGATGATCACGCCAGGCCCGACGTACTGGCCGCCATAGCGCTTGATGCCCAAGCGCTTGGAGTTGCTGTCACGGCCGTTGCGGGTCGAGCCGCCACCTTTCTTGTGTGCCATTTCTCTTTACTCCTAGCTCCTAGCCGGCGACGATCTCATCAATGCGCAGGCGCGTATAATCCTGTCGATGACCCTGACGCCGGCGGTAGCGAAGCTTCGCCCGGTACTTCCAGACGAGGATCTTCTTGCCCCGGTACTGTTGAACGACTGTCGCCTTGACGGTGGCCCCAGCCACGGTCGGCTGTCCCACCTGTACGGCGTCGCCGTCGGCCAACAGCAGAACATTCGTCAACTCCACCTGGTCACCGACTTCATAGGGCAGCTTCTCGACGGAGAAGGTGTTGCCCTCTTCGGCGCGGTATTGCCGGCCACCACTTTCCACAATTGCGTACACGTTTGCCTCCAAAAAGAACCGGCATCCGCATATGATGCCGGTTTCCGTCACAATGACTTGTTGTTCACCACGCGGTGGGCGTGGTTGGTTACCCACCTCGCGCGAACTTGGATTATAGGCTAGAAGGTGGTGGTTGTCAACGGAAGATCGTCTGTAAATCCTGAAAAGGATGGGGCGCTGATTTTCGCGGATAGGAGCGGCTCAGCCTGTTGCGTCCGGCTCGGCGTCGCCCTTGAGGCTTTGCCAGACCCACTCCAACTCGTCCACTGGCTCGTCGTCGGCGTCCTCGCCGGCTGCTTCCAAATCGGTGTAACCGTTGGGGGGCAAAGGGGTGTCACCCGCCCAGGCCACGTCGCCGGCGTCGCGGAACAGGGCCCCGGCGCGGGCCAGCGCGACCGGCGCGGCGTCTGGGCCGGCCGCCGACTGTTGTTCCATCAGCGAGGCGTTGGGGTCGAAGCGCAGCAGCGCCGCTTCCAACTCCTCATCCATCTCCTGCGAATGGCGGCGGCGGCCAATGCGCAAGCCGCGCCATGTGCAACTGCGACAGGCGTAGCGATAGGCTGGGATGGCCGCCAGGCCGTAGAACCGGTCGCTGAACTGGCGCGAAACGCGCACCAACTCGCGCTCCTGGCAGTTGGGGCAGCCGGCGCTGGCCCACAGCCGCTCCTCGCCCATGATCACCCGCCGCCGCCACCAGACGAACAGCGCCAGCAGCAGCAACAGGCCGCCGGCGAGTACCCACGTCCCCGGCCCGTTTATCAGCCAGGGGATGAGCCGCCGCGCGCTGACCAGCCGCGCCAGGCGGCGCAGCATGGCCTGATCGAGAAACGGCAACAAGACGAGAGCCGCCGCCAGCAACGGCAGGACGATGACAACTAGCTTGTCGATGGCGCGGAAGCCGCGCCAAGGGATTGGCTCGATCGTTGTATTCAATGCTCCTAACTCCGACGGTAGATTCCCACCTGACGTTATCGTAGCGGGATTACCTTACGACAGGGCTTAATCTGTCGCGCCCTGTCACAACGGTGGCCGGGCGAAGCGTGCCTCACCCGGCCACCGTTGAAGAATCGGCGCGCCGCGCCCGCTTTCTACTCCTGGAAATCCCAGCCGAAGTCGACGTCCGTCCGCTCCTGACCGCCGGCCAGACGGATACCCTGCCGGCCCGTGCCCGGCGCGGGCCAGGTCCAGTTGCCGGGGATCAGCAGGTTGACGTTCTCGGCGCTGAGGGCGTCGATGGAGACGCAGTAGATGTCGGCGTCCAGCCCCTCGAAGCGGTACGTGCCGTCGTCGGCTGTCACCGTCGTCGCCACGCGATTGGCGGCGGCGATGATGCCCCCCGGCGGGCACGCGCCGCGGCCGAGAATGACCGAGATGCCGGGAATGCCGACCTCATTCGAGTCCTGTGTCGCGTTGCCGCGGAAGAAACCGCTGCCCTCCTCCGTCTCGACACAGCCACGCGACGCTGTGCCATCGGTCAGAAAGCATACGTCCTCCCAGACGATGCCGCTGATAGCCGCCGAGCCGAGCGTAAGCTGGGGAGGCTCTGCCCCCTCTTCGACAATGATCTGCACCCAAAACGCCTCGCTGGCCTGGCCGTTCATACCGAAGGCCGTGCCCGCGGCGTCGCTGATCTGCCAGTTGCTCCGGTAGCTGCCGGGCGCGGTCGGGGCGGTCAGCGTGATCGCGATGTCGGCCGTCTCGCCCGGCGCGACCGGGGTCTCCAGCGGCACAGTCGTGGTGATGCCCATCGCGTCGCCGCTGATGAAGGCTACGCCGTAATCGGTCGTCCAGGGGCAGGTGCCGTTGTTGCGCAACCGCCAGGCCGCCTCAAACTCCGCGCCGGGCGGAAAGACGGTGTCGTCGGGCACGGTCAAGTCCTGGACGAACTCAAAGCTGTTGCCGCAGTCGGCCGCGGCTACGGGCGTGGGCTGGAAGCGGAAGTCGTAGCCGAAGTTAATGCCGGTCAGCGCCGCGCCTTCTTCGAGCGTCACCGTGACGCTGTTGGTAGCCACGCCGTTGTTGATCGGGAAGGTCAACACCCCCTCTTCCAGGATAGCGATATTGGCTTCGAGGTCGGTGTCCAGAAAGACGCAGTACGTGTCGGGCGTCAACCCTTCGAAGCGGAACGCGCCGGACTCGTCGGTCGTCACCACAACTTCGTCGCCGGGCACGGCCGAAGTACAGTCGCCGGCCAGCAAACTCACCTGGACGCCGGGGATGCCCGGTTCGCCGCTCTGTTGCTCGCCGTCGGCCACCAGGGCTGCCCCGTCGGCTGCGGGCACGCATCCCTCTTCCGGCGTCGCCCCGGCCTCGACCGCCGCGCCGGTCTGGCTGCACAGATCGTGCCAAACGAAGCCACTGATCCCCGGCTCCTGGCCGGCCGCGCCGGCGCCGGTCGTAGTCTCATCG
>NZ_JAYRVJ010000159.1:0-10839 GCF_041918635.1 Promineifilum sp. (SeqCode) | reverse complement strand
TGCTGTTCATCTCCGTAGCCAGGATGGCTTTCTGCTGGGCATCTACTTTGGCGTAAATCATGCGCTTGCTCTCCGTTTTCGAAGAGCATCGCGCGCTCTAGACTTTTGGTAAAGTTATCAAACCTTTCGAATAGTTACTTAGCATGATCTGGCGGTAGTGGGATTGGACGCGCTCGACGACGACATCCCAACTGTAGTGGGCAAGTAACTTCTCGTGGCCCTGGCGGCCCAGGCGCTGGGCGAAGGGTTCGTCACCGACGATACGCTCGGCGGCGGCGGCCAGCCCGTCCACGTCGGCGAACGAGACCAGCAGGCCGTTCGCGCCGTCATCGACCACGCCGGGGATGCCGCCGGCGCGCACGGCGATGACTGGCACGCTGTGGCTCCACGCCTCCAGCAGAACGATGCCGAACGAATCGCTGCGCGACGGCAGCATCAGGAACTTGGCGCGGCTCAACACGGCGTGCTTGTCGCGGTCGGAAATGACCCCCAGCGGCCGGATGGCGGCGCGCTCCGTCGGGGAGAGACGCTGCCGATAGCGCTTGAATTCAGGCGTGGCGGAGCCGATGAGCAACAGAGCCACGTCGCGCCCCCGCCGGCGCAGGGCGCGGATGGCGTCGGCGGCATGCAGCGCCCCCTTGTCGTAAGACAGCCGCCCGATGTACAGGCCATACGCGCCGCGCGCCTCGCAGTGATCCTCGGCGAAGTAGGGGGAGTCGCGAAAGTCGGCCGGCGGCGCGTCGGCGGCGCTGCCGATCACATCCAATCGATCCGGCCACATGTGGTAGCGGGCCAGTCCCTCGGCCTCCACGCGCGTCAGCACCAGCAGCCGCGCGGCCTCCCGCATCATCCGCAACTGGTGATTCATGGTGGAGTTGAGGGCCACACGGTCGTGCTCGCGCGCGCCCAGGTGGGCAAAGGGAGTGACCGCCAGTGGCGTCCCGGTCTGCTGCGCCCGCCGATAGGCGGCCACCATGCCGCTCTCCCACGAGCCGTTGAAGGCGTGGATGACGTCGGCGTCCAAGTCGGCCAGCGTCTCGGCCAACCCGTCGATGGCCGGCACGCGGCCGGCCATACGCATCAGCCAGGACGATTGGTCGGCCGGCAGGGCGGACAGGAGCACCATGCCCTTGCGCCACAACAGCAGGCCAGGGCGTCCGCCCGGCATGGGGCGCACCGGCCGGCGGATGACGCGCACCCCATCCTCGATCCCGTCCGACGCCGCCGGCGCGCCATTCCAGAAGTCAGCCTCGGCCGTGGCCGAACTGGTCACGACGGTGACGCGCCAACCGGCGCCGGCCAGACCGCGGGCCAGCGCGCCGACGTAGCGCTCGCCGCCGCCGGGAAAGGGAGGGTAGGCGGGGGTGACCAAGACAACGTGGGGCGCGGGGGGGCGGGGGAGCGGGGGAGCAAGGGAGCGCTCGTCTGCCAAGTCCTCAGACATAGCAGGAGTAACGCGCGTGGAGGGTTGCTCACTCATTGAGTGGCCCCGTCCGGCAGGAGGTCGAGTTGACGCAGGTAGCCAGCCCACTGCTGGCGCACCTGAGGCTCCAGGAAGGCCCGCACGCGCCGCGTCTGCCGGGCGATGACGCGCCGGCGCAATGGCTCGTCCTCCACCAGCAGCGCCACCAACTCGGCCAGCGCCTCGTACTCCTTGCGATAGAACAGGATGCCGGCATCGCCCAATGTGTCGGGGACGGCGCTGGAGGCATAGGCCACCACAGGCAGACCGCAGTACATGCTCTCGATGAGCGGCTTACCGAAGCCCTCGTGCTCGCTCATCGAGACGTAGACGTCGGCGCAACGATAGTAGGTCACCATGTCCTGCTGCGAGACGTGGCCGGTGAACTGGACGGCTGATTCGTCCAAACCCAGGCTTGCCACCAACTCCCGCTGCCATTTGCCGTACACCTCGATGTGCTCATTGCCCACCAACGCCAGACGCGCGTCCGGCCGCAGCCGACGCAAGTAGTAGTAGAGCTTGATCAGGTCTTCCTGGCGCTTGTTGGGCGCGAGGCGGCCGACGAACAACAGCAATGGCCCGCCCGCCCGGCAGCGCGCGGCCAACGCTTCATTGAGCGGGCCGTTGTAGCGCTGCTCATCCAACACAATGGGCAGCACGCCCGTCGTCACATAGCCAAGCTCGCGCATCTCGCGCTCGTTATAGCTTGAATCACCGAGAGCCAGCCGCGTGCGCGGTCGCATTTCGGCCAGTTGCGTCCGGCCTATTTTGAGGTTGGCAGCGATATCGGGATTGGAGACGGCAAAGAATTGGGGCGGCGTGATGTTGTGATAGACGAGAATCTGCGGCAACCCCAAGGTCCTCAGCCGTTCGTAAATGCCGGAGCCTACCGCATGGTGGTGGACAACGCATGCCTCGGCCGGCTGAGGGCG
Organism: Promineifilum sp. (SeqCode); assembly: GCF_041918635.1. Classification (NCBI taxonomy): domain Bacteria; kingdom Bacillati; phylum Chloroflexota; class Ardenticatenia; order Promineifilales (SeqCode); family Promineifilaceae (SeqCode); genus Promineifilum (SeqCode); species Promineifilum sp. (SeqCode). Next base: position 8,445 of record NZ_JAYRVJ010000159.1, on the reverse strand, counting down.
ATAGTCGCGCGCCGGCCACACCTCCGCCTGAAGCTCCGGGGGAATGGGCCGCTCCACGTAGATCTCGGAGATAAAGCCCAACTCGCGCAACCAGCGGCGAATGGCAAAGATCTGATCGGTCACGGCGTCGCCGACGTAGGCGCCCTCGGTGAATTGGTGCAGAATGCGTTCAGGCATGACGTTCTACGGCGTAGGGGTAGTAAGCGTTTCCAGGATGGCACGGTATTTTGCCATCACGACGTCCCACTGGTAATGCGCCTTGACAAAGGCTTTGCCCTGGCGGCCCATTCTGGCGCGCAGGAGGGGGTTGTCAAGCAGCAGCTTCAGCGCGGTCGCGAATTCGTCATAGGTGTGATAATACAAACCGGCGTTACTCTGCCGCGCCTGGTGCTTCAGGACTTCGCAATGGCCGTTCAACAAAGCCGGTCGTTCCATCAGCCATGCTTCCAGCGCGACGATGGACAGGCTTTCATATTTCGAGGGCACGATCAACACATCGGCGGCGCAGATGGCGTCAAACTTGTCCTGTTCCGAGACAAAGCCCAGCGGGGCAATGTCAGGCCGCGCCGGTAATTCGATAGTTGGCTTGCCTATGAGTACCAGCTTTAACGGCCGCCCTGTCTGCTGGCGGAACCGCGCGAAGTACTCCAGCAGTTCTGGCACATTCTTGCCTTCGTCAATCCGGCCAACATAGATCACGATAGGCTCCTCAATGCCATATTTTTGACGGAACCGCTCGGCCGAGCCGCCTTCGGGCGTATTGACGCCCACACCCACCACCAGCTGCGGCGCGCGGATGTTGGGAATGATCTGGGCGACGAGTTGCTTCTCCGGCTCGGTGTTGTAAAGGATAGCCCGCGCCAGATGGAAGAGCGAGCGGAAAATCGCCAGGCGCAGGTATGGTTCGTCGTGCGCCATGGGAATGAGGATCGCCTTGTCGGGAACCAGTGACAGGCCGAAGTAAGTGGGTGGATAGAGATAGGTGACGAAGATGAAAAGATCGTAGTAGTTGTAGGAGGTGCGGATGTAATCGAAAAGGCGAGCAGAGAAGGGGCCATGATCCTTCATCCACTGATACTCATCGAAGAAGGAATGTGTCCCACGAAAGAGGGCGGCCGTTTGCTCCGGGAAGTCCGGCCGGCGTTCCGCATCTACGGTGAAGCGGTGAATCGTCACGCCGTTTGCCTCGCTGTCGCCGGGTGGATAAGCGTTGGCCCAAGTCTGATGGTCAATGGCGCAGGTCGTGATGACATGAACCTCGGCCATCGTGACGAGGCGTTCGGCCAACCAGCGCGTGAACAGCTCGGCGCCGCCGTTGACCTCCTGGCCGTAGCGTTGAATAACGAAAGCGATCCGCTTTTTCTCTAGCACAGGTTCAGCCCCTCCAACAGGGAGACAAACTGCCGGCGGACGGTCGGCTCCAGGAAAGCTTGCACGCGCTGCCGCTGGCGCTCCACGATACGCCGGCGAAGCGGCTCATCGTCGAGCAATAGATCGATTAATTCGGCCAATTCGGCGTAGTGCTTCTGCCGGAACAGGATGCCGGCTCCGCCCAGCGTCTCGGCCACGGCGGCGGCGGCGTAAGCCATGACGGGCAAACCAAGGTACATGCTCTCAATGAGAGGCACACCGAATCCCTCGTGCTCGCTCATTGAAACGTAGAGATCGACCGACTTCAGGTAGGTGACCATCTCCGTCTGTGACACCTTGCCCGTCAGCGTCAGTCCATCGCTGACATCCAGTTCCTCGGCCAAATCGGTCACCCAGGCGGCATAGCCGGATTGCCAGCGCTCACCGACAAGGTATAAGTGCGCCTCCGGGCGCACACGGCGGAGGAAGTAGAGCAGCTTGACCAGGTCCTCCTGTCGCTTGTTGGCCGCCAAGCGACCAATGAAAAGGAGATTGGGGGCGCGAGAGACAATCTGCCGGGTCAGATCGGGATCGCTGGGTAGTTGATAGCGCCCGGCATACAAAGTAATCGGCAACACCGCTGTCTCGCGGTAGCCTTCCTTGAGCAGTTCCGCGGCATTGAAGCGCGAATCGGCAATGGCTAACGCAGTCTGCGGCCGCAACTGCCCCAGTTGCTCCCGCCCTTGTCGCGCCAGGCGAGCTAGATACGGCTCGGTGTGGTGAAAGAACTCGGGGGGCGTGACGTTGTGGTAGACAAGAATCACCCCCAACCTCTGCCGTAGCAGGGTATCGACCACATCCGAGCCGATACTGTGATGCAAAATGGCGTAATCTTCATCCCGCGCGCGGCGATAGGTTGCCAACGGCCGGACGCTGTCCACCATACCCGACTCGATGTGCAGAGCATACAGGTGGGATACAAAGCCCAATTCGCGCAGCCAGCGGCTGATCGCCAGGGCCTGTTCGGTAATAGCATCACCGGGGGCAGCTCCGGCCAGGAATTGGTGTAGTGTACCCACTACTCGTCAGCCTTTCCGCGGTCGCGCAATCGCCGGACTTCACCGCGGAGGGCTTCCAATTCGGCCTGATGCGCCTGATTAACCCGGGTCAGTTCATTGAGAATGCTGACCAGGTTGATGTTGAGTTGATTCTGCTCGCTGACGGCCTTATTGACATAGAACAGAACCAGCTCGTGCATCTGTCCCCGGATCATGCTCCACAGCCGGCCGAGAACCGGCACGCGCGTGGCTGGCGAGGAGACCAGGACGGGTTGCACCAGAGGTTTGGTGGCCTCGTTCGCCTGCTTCAGGTAGTAGTACAGGTTGGGGTCATACGACATCCCGGTAGGCGGCTCGGGGAAGGTCGAGACGTGGCCGAAGGTGGGCAGCACGAGGTGTAGTGGGCCGAGCTGGGCACGCCGCTGCTCGACTCGCCTTTCAACTTCGGCCACCAAGGCTTCTGACGTCAGTATGTCGTCGTGAATCTCGATCCACGGGCGGTCGGGCCGCGATGACTGTAGGTCTGGCTCAATCATGGCACTGTGATGCGTCGTGGTGACTTCCTATCTGATAAACCTGGCCGCGCCGGAGGAACTTAACGGCGCGGCCGGGCCATGTCAGTCGCTAGTGACGAGGACGCCCCAGAATGTCCAGATGCGACTGGCCGGAGGCGGCGTGGGTGGCAATTATGTCGGCGATACTATCCGGCCGCGGAGATGTCTCGCCCTGGAATGAGATGATGTATAGATCGTACTCTGTCTGTACCATCTCCAGAAACGTTTGTGGGTCGGCGCCGCTGGTCACGTTGAGTAACACCGGTGAAAACTCGAAGACAAGCGAGGGCTTATGCTGGTGGATGACGGACTGCATCCCTTGCCAGACGCGCGCCTCGGCTCCCTCAACGTCCATTTTGATCACATCAATCCGCGGGCAGTCGCGCAATGCATCGTCCAGAGTCACGGCATCGACGCTTTGCAGCGGAACTTGTTCGGCGGCGGCCTCTTCGGGCGTGACGACGCGACCGTTGCTGTCAATGCCGACCGAGGTGAATTGCAGTACCCCCGCCATCTCGGCTACGGCCGCCTGATGGAGTTCCACAACATCCTCGAGGCTATTCTCCGCAAGACTGCGACGGATCAAGTCACAATTGCTGCCGTTTGGCTCAAATGCGATCACCCGGCCGCCCGGCGCGACGATCTTGGCGGCCCACAGGGAGAAGTAACCAATGTTGGCGCCAACGTCAATGAACGTATGGCCCCGCCGCAGGAGTTGCTTCAACACCCGCGTCACGTGCGGTTCGTAGTGCTTATTACGGGCGATGCCCGCGCCGATGAAGTTGTCGTTCAGGCGCACGTACATCTTGAAACCGGGTAGTTCCACCAACTGCGGTTCGTAGCGCCGCCGCTGCAACGCCTTAAACTCCTGACCATTCAGGAAAGCGTCCACCAGGTAGGCGCGCGACATGCCGTGGTTCCTGACCAGATTACTCCAGTAGTTCCAGCTATGCTCATCCGGCTCGCGGTCAAGCAGCAAGTGGTAGCAGGCACGCACATCCTCCGGTGTGGCCCATTCGCTCCGCGCGCCAACCGCGTTCGGTTGGGCAGCGCCCACCGCGCCGCCGAACGCGGCGCCGACGGCCGCTTCGCCGCCGGACGCCGACTGTCCCAGAATGCTCAGCGCCTGCAGGACGTGGTTATCCATTTCTGCCTGCCGGGCGGCGTAGCGATTGATATAGAACACCACTAACTCGTGAACCTTCAGGCGCAGCCGGTCGAGCAGCGGGCCGATGAGTGGTGTCTGGCTGGCGCGGACGTCGAGTTCAACGCCCAGACGGCTCTGTTTTAGGCCGGCCAAATAGAGTTGCTCGTAGTACTCGCTCGGCAGGCTGGTCTGTGCGCGGGGCATTTGCACTTGGTCCGCAAGCTGGCTATCCAGGATTTGCTGGCGCACGTCTTGCATGATTAATTCAACATCCACGGTCTCCGCCGCGGTGTCATGGTCATTCCCATTCATGTCACTCTGACTCCAGAAAGTTCAAGATCAGCGTCGCGGACTCAATAACGACTTCCCGCGGCTTGTGGTCGTAACTGCCTTCCAGGCGCCGGCTGCTCAGGGTTACTTCTTCCGTTTGATAGCCATACCCCTGGCTGTCTAACCAATCGGTGGCGCCAACCCAGACAATTGACCATCCCCTATTCTGCCATGTTTCAATGGTTTCGGCCAACGGCACAGTCACACGCTCCGGCGGCTGGCGCAGGCTGAACACGTCGAAGCCATAGATGAAGCGCAGCGGCGTGCCCCAGATGTCCCCCTGACCAACCGGCGACGGGTCGTTGAACAGGAGAACGGCCCCCGGCGGCAGTTCGCCGGCCAGTTCGTCCACCTGCGCCAGCAGACCGGCGTGGTCGACCTGGCTCACGAAGCCGCGCGCCGCCCAGCCCACGCCGGCCAACCAGGCCACGGCGACCAGACCGACCAGCACCGGGATCAGTGGATAGGGCAGCCGCGTCAGGAGACCCGGCCCGTTCCAGGCGGCCCGACTGAAACCGCGGTGGCCCAGCAGGTAGGCCGCGCCGACGGCGAAGAAGGGCACGACGGCCGGCACGTAGCGCCGCATGACGTAGACGTGGTGGGGGTTGGCGCTGACGTTCCACAGGTACACGACCGCGAAGAGCCAGCCGAGGGCCAACAATAGTCCGACCCGGCGGTCGGCGCGCCACAGTAGCAGCGCGCCGCCGAGCACCCCCAACCAGATACCCAACGGCGTCAGATACCAGCCCAGCCGCGGCCAATTCTCGTGGTTGGTCACCGGAATCTCGCCGGCGCTGAACACGTCGGGGCGCAACGTGGTTGTCGCCAGCGCCGGCCGCAGAAACCACCCGTAGAGCGCGTAGGCCAGCAGCAGAATGACCAGCGTGCCCAGCGCCGGCCGGGTGAAGCGGGCGGCGGCGCGCAACCGACCGGCGCGGCGCGGCAGTTGCCACAAGAAAAAGGCGCCGCCGGCCGCGGCCACCAACACCAGCGGCCAGGCGCGCAGCACCAGGCTCAGACCGTAGCCGACTGTCTCATAAAAGTAGGGCGCGCTCAGGAAGTGGCCGTGCAACAACGAATGGAATATCAGCAGCGCGAAGGGGGCGGCGAACCAGTTATCGGCCTGCCGCCAGCCGCGCGCCCAGCGCCAGACCAGCAGCAAGGCAAAGACGGGCAGCAATACCAGCGTGTCGATGCGCACCAGGAAGACAGCCCCCAAAGCGCAGCCGGCGGTGAAGGCCCACAGGCCAGCCGGCCGGCGCTCGCCCAACCAGCGGCCGGCGCTCCACACGCCGGCCCAGATGAGGAACTGCGTCAGCGCCTCGCTGGTTGGGTAGCGGCCAAACCAGATTTGCAGCGCCGTCAGTGACAGCGCCGCCAGCGCCAGCGCGCCCACCACCGGCCCCCCTGCGTCGCGCGCCGTCAGGTAGACGGCCAGCGTGCCCAGCAGCATCCACAGCCCGGTCAGCAGCAACTCGGCGCGCACGCCAGCCGCGCCCCCGCCGGCCGCGTCGTAGGCGACCGCCTGGAGCACGGGGTGAAAGGGGTAGAACTGCGGGGTCAGGCGGCCCGCGGCGGCGTCGGTGACGTAGAAGCCGGGGAACAGGTAGGAGGCCGCGCCGGGCGTGTTGGGCAGGGGGCGCAACACGGCCGCTTGCAACGCCGGGTCGAGCGCGGCCAGCGTCTTATCGACGACGCGGAAGCCGCCGTGGTGGGCGATCTCCGCGCCCAAGCTGACGTAGACGCCGGCATCCGCGCCGCCATAGATGTACTCGTGGGGCTGGAAGAAGAGCCAGAGCGCGGCGGCCAGCCACAGCGCCAGCATCAGCCACTCCCACGCGACCAGCCGCTCCCCGACCGCGGAGACGATAGCCTCTTGGCCCTTTGCGGCGCGATCTCGACGCTGCCAGATCAGCAGACCGGTGGCCGACGACGCCAGAGCGACCAGCAGCGCCCACCGGCCGAACCAACCAAACTCGGCCAGCAGCAGGGCCAGCCAGCCCGTCGCCACGATCGCCAGCGTCAGCGCGACGAAGACGAGCGCAAAGCTCCAGCGCGCGCCGCGCGGCAGGAAGCTGGCCGTCAACAGCCCGCCCACCAGCCCGGCCAGCGCCACGAGCAGCAGCGTGTAGAGCCAATCAAGCATGGGCGGCGGCCGGCTCCAGAATGGCGTGCAGGAAGTCGAGGTAGGCGTCGGCCACGCGGGGGGGCAGGCAGTAGCGCCGTACGTAAGCCTCGGCGGCCCGGCCGAGTACGTCGCGCAGACCGGCCGACGCGGCGGCGCGGATCATTGCCTCCTGGAGCGCGACGGCGTCGAGCGGCGCGACCTTCAGGGCAGCCTCGTCGGGCAACTCGCTGTACCAGCCGTGGTCGAAGACGATGACCGGCCGGCCGGCGGCCATGGCCCGCAGGGCAATGGCCGATGTCTCGCCCACCGTCGGGTAGCGCAGGTTGACCACCACGTCGGCGGTGTGAATCCAGTCCACGAACACACTCAACTCGGGCGCGAAGCCAACGTGGTGCACCGCCTCACCCAGCCCCAGTTCGCTGATGAGAGCGGCCAGATCGACGTCGGGCCGCGCCTCGCCCACCAACAGGTAGCGGGCGTTGGGGTATATCTCGCGCACACCGCGGAAGGCCCGCAGCGCCAGATCGATCTGCTTCTCGGCCGTGATCTGCCCGAAGCTGCCGAACAGCACCGCGTCCTCCGGCAGCCCCAACTCGGCGCGACGCGACCGGCCCGGGCGCATCTCCACCAGCGCTGGCACAATGGCCAGCGGCCGATCGGGGCGCTGTTGGCGCGCGCGGTCGGCGGCGTAGCGGCTGTGGACGATCAGCCCCAGGCTGGCGTCGATGACCCGCCGGTTGAGCGGCACGTCGAACAGAGGCGCGGCGGCCCGCCCGTCGCGGATGGCTGCCGCCAGCCGGCGGCCCTCAGGGCCGAGGGTGTAGTCCAGTTCTCGCGCATAGCCGTTCCAGTCGGCCCACCCCAGAATGTGGTGGCGAATGAAGTGATGCAAGACGTAGTCGTGCAGCACGACGACGCCAGGGAAGCGCAACAGCATCTCGTAGATGGCCTCGTGCTGGTCGCTATTGCCCATCTGGTACAGCGGCAGGTCGAACTCGTCGCGCCGCGCCGGAAACGCCTCCATCGGCGCAAGGAATATATTGCCAGGCTGACCGCCAACCCCGTACGGGCGGGTTTGAAACCCGCCCCTACCACTGTCCACAAACACCGTCACATCCGCTCGCTCGGCCAGATGCGGCAGCAGTTCGGCGCTGTAGTCGGCGATGCCGCTGCGAGCGGGTGGCAAGGGGCTGAAGTAGGCAATGCGCAACCGGCGGTTGGACGGCGCTAAGCCCTGCCGCAGACCATCCGCGCCCGCGGCGGCGCGGCGGGCGCGGGCGGCCAAAGCGGCGATGTCCCGGTTCAACCGCGTCAGGCCGCGGTCGTGGTCGATGCGGACGGTATCGCGCGCCACGTCGGCGGCCGATTCCGCCCGCGTCTTGACCTCCAGCGCTTCCAGGTTGTCCACCAGCGCGTGGTTGAAGGCGCTTTGCCGCTGCATGACCGACCACACCTGCCAGCGTGCGGCCACATTGCCCCAGGCGCGGCGCAGACGCGCCCCCAGCCGGCCGAATTGGGCTTCGGTGAACTCGAATTCCGTCAGCGTCGCCCGTTGGCGCAGGTTGTAATTGTCGTCGGTCATTCGCTCTGCCCTGCTCCCCCGCCCCCTGCTCCCCTGCGCTTCCGAATCACGGCCTCCAGGTGATCTCCGGGATGGCGGCCGGGATGGCATAGGGGCCGGCGCGCAAGTCGTCGAAGTAGCCATTGACCAGCAGAGCGTTGTAGGAGAAAAGCGCGTGGCCGGCCGCGCCTAACTCACGGGCCGCTGCAATCCGGTCGGCGATCTCGCTGAAGGGCGTCTGGGCCGCGCCAATGCCGGGAATGATGTGGCGGTCGCCACGATTGGCCTGGAAGTCGCTCACCAGCGTGCGCCAGCGT
>NZ_JAYRVJ010000158.1:0-3496 GCF_041918635.1 Promineifilum sp. (SeqCode) | reverse complement strand
TGGCGCCGGGGCGTGGAGTGGCCGTGCCAGGGGATGTAGAGGAGTTGATCGAGGCAGGATAAGCGGCGAGCAGCACCGCCGTACCTTGTAGCGGGGGATGGCATCCCGCGTCCGCTTGCGAGAAGAGGCGGGATGCCATCCCGCGCTACAAGCTCTCCTCGATCCAGCGCACCCAGGCCAGCGTCGGGTGGGCGGCGTTATAGAGACGTTTGTCGGCCGTCCAGAACTCGCAACGGTTGAGTTGGGCGACCGCCAGATAGGCGGTGTCATAGGCGCGCGAGCGGTTTAGCATCTTGGACAACTGCCATGCCAGTTTCACGACTTCATTGCGTCTTGAATAGCGAATGGGCATTTGCAGGAACGCGTGGAAGGCGGCATCGCCCTCGTCAGCGACAAGATTCTTTAAGTAAACCTCTTGACGCAGCACGGAAGTAACTTCGAAGGCCAGCAAGGTAGGTGCTACCAAACTAATATCCTCGAATAGCCATTTTTCAAGGAGTTCGATCGCTTTATCGGAGTGTAGCCCAGGAACAAGCGCTTTGATAATGATGCTGGCATCAACGCAGACTGTTGAGAAGTTCATCCCCTCGCTCACGGCGCACTTTCTCCAGGGTTGTATCAGTGTCGATTAGGGTACCATGACGGCGGATCAAGATGCTGTCGTGAAGGGCGCGCAGCGTAGGGACAAGCGCTTCTGTCTGTTCGCGCTCTACGTCAATTACCACCTGTCGGGCTTCCAGAACCTCATCTTCTGCCAATCGTTGTACAATAGCAGCTAGACAGTATTCAGTCACGGGCATATCCCGTTTGGCCGCCGCTAATTCGATACGCCGTTTTAGAATTGGTTCGGCATAGACCTGAATCCGTGTTTTTTCCATCTTGCACCTGTTACTCGGATTTTATCACTGTTGACACCTTGGTGTCAACGCGCTGGGCAAGCGCTGGCTTGATCAATCGGTGCGTACCCCTGCTGGAGTTGCATCTACCCTTCCGGCAGTCCCGCCCCCGGCCGTTCAATGGGCCGTCCCGGCTCCACGACCATACCTCCGCCGCGCACCGTCGCCCCCAGCACCAGCGCCGCGCTGATCAGCACCATATTCTTGATGATGTACTGCCCCTCCAGCGTTGGCGCGTAGGGGATGCGGGTGAAGACCTCGTTGGGGAACAGGAGAATGGGGCTGATCGTGCCGAGCATCTGGGCGAACAACAGCAGCAGGGTGACGCGCATGGTGCGGCCGATCAGCAGCCCCAGCCCGATGAGGCACTCCCACACGGCCAGAATGTAGATGGACACGGCCGGCTGGATCAGCCCAAAGGACAGCGTCTCGATGGTGCGTGTCGCCAGGTCTTGGGCCGGGCTGAGGCCGGGGAAGAACTTCAGGAAGCCGAACCAGAAGAAGACGATGCCCAGGCTGAGACGCAGCAACAGCAACCCGTAGCGGGCCATCCACGTCGTGATGGCCTTATCAATTCGTTCGTATCGTGAATAGAGGTTGTTCATAGGTTCACTCCACCGTCGCGGCGTTCGGGGCGCGACGTGTTGCCCGTCATTCTACTGCTTCCGGCGGCGCGCGTCTTCTCACCGGCTCAACCTGCGCCATGGAGCACCGGCGACACGCCGGCTCTTCGTTCGATTGCACCCGGCCGCCGCGATGGCGGCGATCTAGCGTTAAGCTACTACTCATGCGCCGCCGGCAAATTTGGTGCGCGCCGCCACCTGCTGTTAAGATATGCTGTTGTCCGTCTGGGCGCGCCGCGGGGCGCGCCACATTGCTGCCCATCGCCGGCCAAGCCGCGAGCCGGGCCGCCTCATTTGTAGGAGTTGAAGAAACATCATGCGCAACACAAGACTGCCGTCGCTCCTTGCTGCCCTCATTGTGGCGCTGGCCGGGCTGGTGGCGTTCGCTCCGGTTCAGGCCCAGACCAACCTGCTGGAGAACCCCGGCTTTGAGGATGGTCACTACTTCCAGGACGGCATCGTCCAACTCGTCATCCCCAATGGCTGGCGGCTGGTCTGGTCGAATCAGGAAAAGATTTTCGGCGGGCAATGGGATACAACCCGGCCGGAGACAGTCGTATGGAACATCACCGGCGCGCCGGCCGGCGAGGAGTTCTACTGGCGCGACGGGTCGTACACCCTGAAGCTCTGGAACACCTTCGCGCCCCTCTGGACGGCGCTGACGCAGGACGTGGAAGGGCTGGAGGTCGGCCGCAAGTACCGCCTGGCCGTGCCGATCTACGTGGACGTGTTCGAGGACTTCAAGGACGGCAGGAAGGTCGCCCCGGAGCGCAAAGACACCGCTCGTGTGCGGCTGGGGGCGGGGCCGGTCGGGGCCGCCTGGCGCGACGAGAACGCCATTGGCTATAGCGGCTGGTGGACGGCCGAGTCCATCGCCAACTTCAACCAATCCTACTCGACCTTCGTCCACGACTTCGTGGCGACCCAGCCTAACATGACCATCTACATCGAGATGGCCTCGACCTACCCTTACCGGAACAACGGCTTCTTTTTCGACGCGCCTAGCCTGACGGCGCTCAACGAGACGGTGGCCCAGCCAACCGCCGCGCCGGCCGCCCAACAGCCGACAGCCGCCCCGGTGGCCGGCCAGCCCGCTGCCCCGGCCGCGCCCGCCGCGCAGCCGGCGACCGTCGTCGCGCCGACGCCGCGCGCCGATGGGGCTGTCGTCCACATCGTGCAGGAGGGCGACACCATGTGGGTCATCGCCATCCGGTACGCGTCGTTGCTCGGCCTGTCGGCCGAGGAGGCGCTGCCCGTCCTCCAGGAGCGCAACGGCAGCCCGGCCTTCCTGGCTCCGGGCGACGAGGTGATCATCCTGCCGGCTGGCGCGACCACGCCCACCGCCGGCGACGGCACGCCCGCCGCCGACGCCACGACTGACCCCGCGGCCACGCCCGAGGCGACCGTGGAGGGCGGCGCGACGGCCGAGGCCACGACTGAAGGGGAAGTCGCACCGGAGGGTACCACCGAGGTAACGCCCCAGGCGGGCACGGTGGCCGGGACGATCTGCGTGGCTGCCTTTGACGACGCCAACAATGACGGCCAGCGCAACGAGGGCGAGGCGCTGGTCGCCAACGCGGCCATCTCCATCTCCCAGGCCAACCGCACCATCTCGACCTACATCACCGATGGCGCCAGCGAACCGTACTGCTTCGAACTGAACGAGGCCGACTCCTACCAGCTGCAACTCTACCCGCCGACCGGCTACGCGCCGACGACGGAGGACAACTGGGCGGTGTCCATCGCCAACAACGAATCCTACACCGTGGCCTTTGGCATCTCGCAGACGGTGGCCGCGGCTGAGGCCGACAGCGCCGCCCAACCGACAGCTCCGGCCGAGGCGACCGGCGAGGCAGCCGTCGAGGCCGACGGGGGCGGGCTGTTCGGCGGCAACCTGGGCATGATTGTCCTGGGCGCGGCCGGTTTGTTGCTGGTGCTGGCCGGGGTGGGTGTCTACCTGCTGCGGCGGGGATAAGA
>NZ_JAYRVJ010000157.1:0-3074 GCF_041918635.1 Promineifilum sp. (SeqCode) | reverse complement strand
CCCACGCCGGAGGGCACGGGTGGCCGGGTGACTGTCCCGACCGCTTCGGGCGTGCCGGGCGCGGCCGGCTTGGGCGGGGCGCTGGGGGCGGGGGTCGCCATAGCCGCCGCCGCCGCCGCGCCAGCGGGGCCGGCCGCCGCCGGCCCGGCCCCCTTCAGCGCGTTGAGCGCCGGAATCTGAGCGCGAGTCAGCGGCCCGGCCAGATAGTTCATCGCCCAGCGCGTCTGGAAGAGGATGGGCTGCTTCTCGTGGACGTTGCGCATGAGGAAGACGCGCTTGCCGATGCCGGAGATGAGCCGGTCGTACTCCTTCACGTCCACGCCGCCGGCCGCGGCGCTCATCAGGCCGTCGATGAGGCGCGCCTTGTCCTGCTCCGTCGCCAGCTTGCCGATGAACCACGTGCCGGCGTTGGACAGCCCCTTGTAATCCACGTCTACCGGGTTCTGCGTCGCCAGCACCAGACCGACGCCGAAGGCGCGAGCCTGCTTCAGCATGCGCAGGATGACCGTCTTGGAGGGCGGGTTGCCGATGGGCGGCACGTAGCCGAAGATCTCGTCGAAGTAGATCAGGGCGCGCAGCGAAGACGTACCGCTCTGGGCGCGCATCCACGACTCGATGGTGGAGTAGAGCAGCGTCACGAAGAACATCCGCTCCTCTTCGCTCAGGTGGGCGATGTAGAAGACGGAGTGGCGCGGCCGGCCGTCGGCGGTGTAGAGCAGGCTTTCCGCGTCCAGCGGCTCGCCGCTGAGCCACGTCTGGAAGCTGGGCGAGGCCAGCATGCTGTTCAGCCGCATCGCCAGCGCGGCGCGGTCTTTCTCCGGGAAGAAGGTATTCACGTCGAAGACGCCCAGCTTGGCGAAGGGAGGTGACTGGATCTGCATGATCAACTCGCCCAGGTCGAGGGGCTTTCCCTCGCGCCAGGCATTGGCGATGATGTTGGACAGCAGGATGTGCTCGCGGCTCTGGACGGGGTCGATGTCCTTCAGGCCGGTCAGGCTGAGCAGGGCCGTCACCGTGCCGCTGATCTGCTCGCTCAGAATCTCCTCGTTGCCCGCCCAGGGCAGGTCGGGGGCGCTGAGCGAAGCCAGGACGCTGAGCGGCACGCCGGCTGTGGAGCCGGGGGTGTAGATGGTGAAGCGGACGCTGTCGGCCAGCGTCTGGAGGCGTTCGGGGGTGATGTCCCACTCGGCCAGGCCGTTCTTCCACATGTCCGCCGTTTCGGCCGCCACCTGGGCCTCGGTCTTGCCCGACTTCTTGGCCTCGACGGCGTTGATCCACGGCTGAAAGTCGGTCGGGGCCAGGTGGGGGAAGTGGAGTAGCAGGTTGGTCAGGTCGCCCTTGGGGTCGACCATCAGGGCCGGCACGCCGTTGAGCGCGGCCTCCTCCAGCAGGCCGACGCACAGGCCGGTCTTGCCGCTGCCGGTCATGCCGACGACGACGGCATGGGTGGTCAGGTCTTCGGAGTCGTAGAGCAGGGGTTCGTCGCCCAGCTTGCCGGTCGCGGCGTCCCATTGTTTGCCGAGATAATACTTGCCGTTGGTTTCTATCATGACTCGGTCACCTCCAGGAGCTTAAGTTTAACGCAAGGACGCCAGGACGCGAAGAATTCAACGCAATATAGGGGCTAGGTTCTAGGGGAGAACGCTCCTCCCTAATCCCTAGTCCCTAACCCCTAGCCCCTAATTGTGCGTCTTTGCGTTGATCTTTCATCCTTTCGCGATAAGACTATAATATTGGTCGCGTTCCGCCGGGTTTGCACAGTGGCTCAGGAGGTGGACGAATGCAGGCAGCCGACACCGAGATCGCTCAACTACAGGCTGGTATCGCGGCGCTGGAAGCGCAACGGGCTGCGCTCGGTGACGCGGTCGTCGAGGCCATACTCGGCCCCATCCGCGAGAAGCTGGCCGCGCTGGAAGCCCGTCAGGCCCACGCCGAGCAACAGCGCAAACTGGCGACCGTGCTGTTCATGGACATCGCCGGCCACACCGCCCTCGTCCGCGACCTCGACCCCGAAGAGAACATGGCCCTCATCGACGCCGCGCTGACCCGGCTGGCCGAGCCGGTCGGCCGGCACGGCGGCCACATCGCCCGCTACCAGGGAGATGGCTTCAAGGCCGTGTTCGGCCTGCCCACGGCCCACGAGAATGACCCGGAGAACGCCGTCCGCGCCGCGCTCGACATCCAAACCATCGCCCGCTCCGTCGCCGACCAGTGGGTTGCCGAACGGGGCGTGGAGGGCTTCCGCGTGCGCGTGGGCATCGACACGGGGCTTGTCTTCGCCGGCGGGCTGACCGAGGGGAAGGACACGGTCAAGGGCATGCCGGTCAACCTGGCCGGGCGGTTGGAATCGGCCGCCGAGCCGGGGACGATCCTCATCTCCCACAACACCTATCGCCACATCCGCGGCGTTTTCGACGTGCGGCCGCATGAACGGATCACGGCCAAAGGCATCGAGGAGCCGGTGCAGACCTATGTGGTGCTACGGGCCAAGCCGCGCGCCTTCCGGTTGGCGACGCGCGGCGTCGAGGGCATCGAGACGCGCATGGTCGGCCGCGAGGCGGAACTCCTGGCGCTGCAAACCGCTTACGCCGACGCGCTGGAGACTTCGGAGACACGGGTGGTGACCATCCTCGGCGAGGCCGGGGTGGGCAAGAGCCGGCTGCTGTATGAGTTCGATAACTGGCTGGAACTGCGCCCGGAGACGATCTGGTACTTCAAGGGTCGGGGCACACCGAACCTCCAGAACGTGCCGCACAGCCTTTTCCGCGACCTGTTCGCCTTCCGCTTCCAGATTCTCGATAGCGACAGCGCCGCCGTGGCTCTGGAGAAGTTCCGGGTGGGCATGGCCGGTATCCTTGAACCCGCCCAGGCCGACGTGGTGGGGCATTGGCTGGGCTTCGACTTCTCGGCCAGCGAGGCGGTGCAAGGCTTGCTGGGCGGCGCGGAGTTCGGCGCGGTGGCCCGCTCCCATCTGACGCGCTACTTCCGCGCGCGGGCAGCGACCGGGCCGCTGGTGATCCTTCTCGAAGACTTACACTGGGCTGATGAACAGTCGCTCGATCTGGTTACCTATT
>NZ_JAYRVJ010000156.1:0-7539 GCF_041918635.1 Promineifilum sp. (SeqCode) | reverse complement strand
CCCCCCCGCCCCCCCCCCACCCCCGCACCCCTGCTCTTCCTCATCCTCGGCCTCCTCACCCACGAGAACGGCCTCTTC
Organism: Promineifilum sp. (SeqCode); assembly: GCF_041918635.1. Lineage (NCBI taxonomy): Bacteria > Bacillati > Chloroflexota > Ardenticatenia > Promineifilales (SeqCode) > Promineifilaceae (SeqCode) > Promineifilum (SeqCode) > Promineifilum sp. (SeqCode). The sequence goes on along the minus strand of NZ_JAYRVJ010000156.1, from coordinate 7,461 downwards.
ATCCTGCCCGCGCTGGTGGGGGTGGACTGGCTGCGGCGGCCGGCGGACACAGTCCGGGCGCGTCTGCGTCGGCTGTGGCCCTTCGCCGTGCCGACCGCGCTCTACGTCCTGCTGTGGTTGGCCGTGCCCAAGAATAGCGAGCAGGGGTTGAACAATCTGGCCGACGCCGCGCGCAACGCCGTGCCTTTTCTGCAGACGCTCGTCTACCCGCTGCTGCCCCTCTTCCGGCTCAATGCGGGCGACACACCGACGTTGGTCGCGCTGGCCCTGGCCGCCATCGTCGCTCTGGGCGCGTTGGCCCGGCGGGCGGGGGCGGGGCGGCTGTGGGCGTTCGCACTGGCGTGGGTGGCGCTCAGCGCGCTGCCGTCGCTGCTCTTCCTGCGCCCGGCCTACGTCTATGGCAGCCCGCGGCTGAGCTATCTGCCGGCCGTCGGTATCGGGTTGCTATGGGGGTTGCCTATGTTGGCGCTTAGAAACCGAGTTTCTTCTGAGAAACTCGGTTTCTACACAGTCCGCGTACTAGCTGCGCTCTATATTGTCGCGCTGACGTTGCCGGGATTGCCTTTTGTGCGCTGCCAGCTTGACTTCTATGAGGAGACGAGCCGCATCGCCCACGAGATGGCCCGCGCCGCGGCCGGCGCGCCGGCCGGGCAGGAGGTGGTCCTCGTCAACCTGCCTTTCTTCTTCAGCTCCTACGCCGGCCGGCCCGATGGCTGCCCCAACCCCTACCCATGGACGCCCGTTGGCGGCATCCTCATCCCGCCTTACGCTCAGGCCCGCGACTTCGTCCGCTTCAACGGCGGCCCCGACCGGCCGGCGACCGGGGTCACTTTCTCCGGCTACGCTCCCGGCTGGCGCACCTTCGGCCCGGAGATCGGGCCGGACGGTTTGCGCGCCGCCGTCGCCAGCAGCGCGGTCTATGTCTTCGACCTGACCGCCGGCACGTTCACCGACCTGTCGGCGGCCTGGCGGCCGGGGGTGGGCGAGACCGGGCCGGCGCGCGCCATCTTCGGCGGCGTGCTGGCCCTGGACGCCGCGGCGCTAACCCAGATGGGCGACGCCCTCGACGTGGGCTTGACCTGGCGGGTGTTGGGCCTGCCGGACGCGCCGCCGGCGGCATTCGTCCACGTCTACGACGCGGCCGGCGCGCTGGCCGCCCAGAGCGATGGCCCGCCCGGTGGGGCCTTCACACCGCCGGCTCTGTGGCAACCGGGCGACGCGCTGGCCGAGACACGCCGCATCGATCTGAGTGGGCTGTCGCCAGGCGTTTATACTATCGGCGTCGGCGTCTACCATCCGGCCGATGGCGTACGCCTGCCAGCCAGTGACGGCAGCGGGTCACTGCCAGACGCGGTGTTCATTCTCGGTCAAGTGGAGCGCCCGTAGCACGGGTTTCTTAACCCGTGAGGCGTGTTATCCATCGAGTCACTGCCGCTTAAGAACGCAGTGCTACACGCCAGAGAAGGCCCAAACGGGCGCTAACCCACTGCTCACCTTCGGCTCACGCTCAATTTAGATAAGGGGGATAGACTAATAATCGAAGTCGCCAAGAATGCATGCAGCCCCGGTTTCCCCTCCTGGCCGGGGCTGTATGCGTTTCTGGCGCACATCAAGCGTAAGCCAGGCTTTCGCGGACGCTGATACGGCCGGCGGCGTGGGCGGGGATGATGGAGGCCAGGAAGGCGATACTCAGCACGGCCACCAGCCAGATGCCGACGGCGGTGTAGCTGTAGGCGAAATCGAGTTCAGTCTGAAAGATCGTCCGGCCGAGCAGTGACGCCATGGGCCGGGCGATGACGTAGGACAGCGGCACGGCCACCAGCCAGCTCATCAACCCTTGCAGCACGCCCTCCAGGATAAACATCGTCATGATCACCGGTGACGTGCCGCCGATGGAGCGCAGCACGCCTACCTCGCGCGTGCGCTCGACCACGCTGATCGACAGCGACCCCATCAGCCCGATCCCGCCGACAAGCCCCATCACCAGGGCCACGCTGAACAACATCTGGTTGACGATGCCGAACGTGTTGAAGGCGTACTCGCGATCCTGGGGCTTGGTGCGGCTGAAGAAGGGGCTGACTTCCATGTTGTAGGCGGTCAAATATTCATCCAGATCGGCCATCAGCGCTTGCAATGACGTCGCGTCCCGCGCCTCGGCGCGGATAAGCACCTGGTTGGCCCGGTTGGCGCGCTTGGTCACGTCGACGACGGCCGCCGCCGGGGCATAGACCGGGTCGGTCGAGAAAACGTCCGGCGAGATGGCCTGGTACGTGCCGATCACCTCGAAGTCCGCCTGGCCCAGATCGGCCAGGTTCACGGTGATCACGTCACCGACGCTCAGGTCGTTGAACTCAGCCGTGTCGCGGCTGATGACGGCCACCCGCCCCTGGTCTTCCGGCGACAGCCAGCGTCCGGCGGTGATGAGCGGCTGGTACATCGTGCTGCCGCTGGGCACGCCGAACAGCTCCGCGCCCAGGCCGCCGGTGTCCTCCATCTCCTCCCCCTGGCGCAGCACCACGCCATTGACCGAGTACCACGCCTCGGCCTCCACCACGCCCGGATAGCGCTCCAGCAGCGCCTCCATCCGATCGGAACGGTGGGCCTGGAAGAAGAAAAGGCGCATGTCATACTGCCGCCGGTCAAGCTCCGTATCGAGCGTGTTGGTCATCGAGGCCGACAACGTCAGAACCATCAGGAACATGGCCCCGGCCAGCGTCAGCACCAGTTGGGTCAGCAGCAGTCGCCCCTTGCGCCGGAACATGTTGCCCAGGGCGATGGTATAGGGCGATGGCAGCAGGCGCTCGGCCAGCCGCTCCACAGTCTGGTCGAGCCGGGATGAGCCAAAGTCGCCGCCCAAGCCGTAGCTCGCCAACGCCTCGCGCACGGAGATGGCCGCGCCGCGCATGACCGGCAACAGCGCCGCCAGCAGCGGGGCCAGCAGCGCCGCCAGTACCTGCCAGACGACGGCCCGCGTCGAGAAGCGGAAGACGTCGTAGTCGATGTTGAACAGCGTCAACAGTTGTTTCGTCGTCAGGAAGGCCATGAGCATGCCCGCCGGCAGGGCCACCAGCAGCGCCAGCGCGCCAAAGATGAGCACGCCGGCCAGATAGACGCGGGCTACGTCGCGCGATGTGCCGCCCAGCGCCTTGATGACGCCGATCTGATCCGTCTGTTGGGTGATGATGGCCGTGGTCACGTTGATGACGATGATGACGCTGGTCAGCAGCGAGACGACGGCCAATATCTGGAGCACCACGGTGATGCCCAGCACCGTATCGTAGCCCCAATGCTTCTCCGGCTCCTGGTAGAGTATGAGGTTGACACCCAGCCCCTGCTGAGCCAGCCGCTCCTTGATGGCCGCCGCGCGGTCGCGGGCGTAGGCCTCGCTGTAGGGTTCCACCTGGATGAGCAACTGGACATAGCGCCCCTCCGGGAAGCCGAAGCGGGCCATCGTCGCCTCGTCGAAGAAGAAGTAGGCGTTGCCGCCGAAGTCGGGCGGCGGCACGAACGGGTGGCGGATGAGGCCGGCGACGGTGAAAGGGCGATCGACGCCATCCACTTCAAAGATGATCTCGTCACCCATCCCCACGCCGTAATAGTCGCTGGTGATGCGCTCTACGGCTACGCGCCGGCCATCGGGCCACGCGCCCGCCTTCAACTCGAGCCGGTCGTAGCTCTGGTTCTCATAATCGGCGCGGGCCACAGCCGTGGCGGGCTGCCACGCGCCGTCGGGCGAGGTCTTGTAGCGGATGGTGGCGATGTTGAGCGGTTCTACGCCGACTACGCCGGGGATGTCGGTCAGCGCCTCGGCTGTCTCCCGGTCGATGAACTGGCGCAGGACGAGGTTCAGATGCGACGGGTCAACGGCGCGGTGCGCCTCATTCATACCCGCCAACATCTGGTCGGCCAGGCCGAACATCGTGCCGATGGCGAAGACGCCCGCGGCGATGCTGAGCACAGCCAGCAACGTCCGCGCCTTGCGGTGCCAGAGGTCGAACCAGACTTTGTCCCAGAGTACGCCCATGATGAATGACGAGTGACGAGCTATGAACGCAGGGGGGCAGGGGAGCCGGGGAGCAGGGGGGAGTCTGCCTGCTGGCTACCTACCCCTTGCCACCTGCCACTTGCCGCTTGCACCCCTGCTCCCCCGCTCCCCTGCTCCCCCGCTCCTTGTTCCCTATCGCTCGCGATCAAGCCGTCGCGAACCTCGATCACCCGCGAGCCGCGGGCGGCCAGCGTGCGACTGTGGGTCACCATGACCATCGTCTTGCCCCCGGCCACCAGGTCAAGGAACAACTGGAACACGTCCTCCGAGGTCGTCGAGTCCAGGTTGCCCGTCGGCTCGTCGGCCACCAGCAGCGGCGGGTCGTTAGCCAGCGCGCGGGCGATGGCCGCGCGCTGCTGCTGGCCGCCCGACACCTGGCTGGGCAGTTTGTGGGCCTGGTCGGCCAGCCCGACGCGCTCCAGCAGGGCCATGGCCCGCTCCGCCCGTTCGCGCCGCGGCACTTTCTTGACCAGGTCCATGGGCAGCATGACATTTTTAACCAGGCTCAGCGCCGGCAGCAGTTGGAAAAACTGGAAGATGATCCCCAGGTGCTCGCCGCGCCACACGGCCAACTCGTTCTCGCTCATGGTGTGCACCGATTGGCCGGTGACGATGACCTGGCCTTCGCTGGGGTGGTCGATGCCGGTGATCATGTTCAGCAGTGTGGACTTGCCGTTGCCCGACGGGCCGACGATGGCTACGAATTCGCCGGGCATGATCGCGAACGAGATGCCCTTCAGGATGGTCACCTCGCTCTCGCCCACGACGAAGCGCTTAATTACATCGCGCACCTGCACAATAGGGGCCGGCCGGCCGTTCTCTCTGGTCATAGCCATGCAGTGTAGCAAGGTTTGTGCGAAAAATCACAAGTTCTGGGGGTTTCTCATCAGCGCTAGGTATTTGAACGGTGTCGCTACTTTATGTTATCATTCAGCCATCTTTGGAGTTCGCCGCGTCGATAGCATAGGAGTGAAGGAGAGCGAGACATGCCCGCCCCCAATGCGCTTGTAGTTGAGTTGCGGAACTTGCTTGTCGAGAACTTCAGCCTGTTGGAGTTGGCCGACCTGGCCCTTGACCTCGACGTGAAGTTCGATAACCTGCCCGGCTCCACGCTGAACGAGAAGGCGCGGGAGCTTGTCTCCTACCTCAACCGGCGCAACCAACTGCCGAGACTGGGTGAAGTCGGCCCCAATTGGCGCTCAGACTTGCCCTGGCTGGACATCTTGGGCCGCTACGGTCTCGCGCCCGCGCCGGCCGGCCAAGCGGGCGACGCGCCGCTCCCCGCCGCCCCCAAGATCGGCTACACCGACCTGCAACAGCTTGTGCCCATCCTGGCCGACTATCCCCTGTTCCAGACGCCCGATGGCCGCAAGACGGTGCTGGCCCTGGCGGGTATCGAGTCGCTGGTCAACGTTGACCTCAACGGCAGCGCGCGGCTGGTGGCGTCGGGTCTGCTCGTGCAACTCAATAATTACGGCCGGACAGCCGAGGGGGACGTGGCGGTCGCCCGGCTGTTGTCCTTCGTCGCCAATGATGACGCCCTGCCCCCGGACAACAAGCAGGCCATTACCGCCATGATGGCCCGCTACGGACTTGCATGAAAATGATGAATTAGGAGTTATGAATTATGAACGAAGAATCGGGGGTCTGGTCACACCGTTCATAATTTCTAATTCATACGGAGGGATACGATGGCTGAGCAATTTCTCAATCGAGACGACCGGCAGAAGCTGGCCAGGGTGATCGAGGGTATCTATGACCTGCAACTCGGCCCGGCGGCGCGCTTCAGCTTGCTGGATCGCGCCGGGCTGCGCCGCTTCGTGCCGGGCATGGACCTGGCCCAGTCGCCCGGCGTGCTGGCCGGCGTGCTGATCAGCCGGCTGGAGCCTTTCGGCATGTTGCCGGGCGACCCCAGCCAGCCCGCCCTGCACGCCCTGGGCGCGTTGGTCAACTACATCCGCGAGCAGAACGACACGCCCCAGGACGACGCCCGCTTCCTGGCCGAACTGCTGGTCAAGTACCAGCTGGTCGCCGACACCGCCTTTCTTGACCGGCTCAGCGCCCAATATGGTCTGAACGTCGCGGCCGTGCGGCAGGTCGATCCGGCGCTGCTGCCGCCGGCGCAGGCGCCCCAGCCGGCGGACGAACCCGCCTTCGATCCGGCCGTCGGCGACCAGACCGAACTGGAGCAGATCGTCAACTCCGAGGACAACTTTCTCGACATCGACGCGCTGGCCGGGGCGATCTACACCGCCCAGGCCGTCGGCCGCATCGAGTTGCCGCGCGGCCGGGCCCACGGCACGGGCTTCCTGATAGGCCCTGACCTGATGCTGACCAACTACCACGTCTTCAAGTCGAAGGACGTACTGACCTCGGCCGTGGTGCGCTTCGACTATCACGCCAACGCCGACGGCGTCGTTACCCAGGGGCGCGTCTACGAGTTCCAGCCCGACTTCTACGTGGGCAGCCCCGACAAGGAGCTCGATTTCGCCCTGGTGCGCCTCAAGGGCGAGCCGCTGGCCGAGCGCAAGATGGAGCCGGGCGACGAGGGCCTGGGCTATCTGGAGCTATTGCGGCGTGGTCGCCACCGCGGCTACCTGCTCGTCTCGCCCAGCCTCATCGTTGAGCACGAGCGGGTCAACATTATCCAGCACCCCAACGGCAACCCGCAGAAGGTCGTGCTGACGCAGAACTACGTTCTGGCCAACATGACCGACACGCGCGTTCACTATCTGGCCGACACGCTGCCCGGTTCGTCCGGCTCGCCGGTGCTCAACCGCTATTGGGAGGTCATTGCCCTGCATCACAGCGGCGGCGCGCACCCACCGCAAAAGGCGTCGAACGATCTACAAAGGGTACTGAAGGGAGTTTATAAATTCAACGAGGGCATCCCCATCCGCGCCATCCTGCCGAAGATCGAGCGCTACTTGCCGCGCAAATAACTACTTCTTCTGCTGGAGGTCATTGCAGTAAATCCATCGCATACGAAGGAGTGAACATATGGGACGTCGCATCATCAGCGCCCACACCCTGGCCGGCATGAAGGGCACGGGTTCCACCACCCCCGGCGCCGCGCCCACCGTGCCCCAACTGGACGGTTTCTGGGATCGGGTCATCAAGAACATTCCCGGCGACATCGTCGCCGGTTGGACGGCTGTGCTGGGCCTGTTTGGCATCGCGCCCGGCGCGCGCGGCGACGTGATGACCACCAACATCCTGTGGATCATCTGGGCCGCGCTCAGCGTCATCACCTTTTTCTGGACGTACCGCCAGACCAAATTGCCCGGCGCGCAACCGGCCTGGACGCAGATATTCGTCTCGACCTTCGCCTTCGTCGTCTGGGCGCTGGCGTTGGGCGTGCCGTTCAATACGTTGGGCTTCTACGATTCGCGGGTGGCGGCGGCCATCTTGATCGT
>NZ_JAYRVJ010000155.1:0-16511 GCF_041918635.1 Promineifilum sp. (SeqCode) | reverse complement strand
GCCACGCCTAAGCGTGCCACGCCTGGGCGTGCCACGCCTGGGCGAAAAACCTCCACATCGACAGCCGGCCGGATGACCACCGCCTTGGCCGGGTCTAACCCGTACCGGGTCGCCTCGTCGCGGATGGCCTCCGACACACAGTGGACGGCCGCGGCCCGGGCAAACGTGTCGCGCAGCCCGTCGCGCAGAGTGGCCCGGTCGGGATTGTGGGGACTGACGTTAATCTGCGCGCCACGGCAACTGATGACCGCGGGGGCCGTCTCCATCAGCGGCGCATAGGTGATGGCCGTCGCGTTCCAGGGGAAGTAGATCACGTCCCACCGGCGTCCGACGAACGGCAGCCAGCGGTAAGCCCGCTCCATCGCCCGCATGGAGTCGTCCGGGGCGCGCGCGGCGGCCAGCGTCCGGCCCGCCGCGGATGGGCTACGCAGGGCGGCGCGGCCTGCCTGCTCCCCGAGCCGCAGCAGCCGCCCGCCCACCGAGCCGCTCCAACTCGGCGTGTATAGGAAATCGACGTTGGGCATGCTCCGCCAGGCGGCGTCTGGCCGGCCCCACGTGGCGACGGTGACGCGCAAACCCTCCCCGGCCAGGCCGCGAATGAGCCGCGCTAGAAAGGTCTCGGGCGGCCACTTGACGCCGGCGAAGAGAACGCGGAGCGGAGCGGCGGTCATCGGACGCTCCCCGGAGCTTGCCGCTCCAGCCAGGCAGAGAAAGTCAGCAGCATCGACACGGTGTAGCCGCGCTTATCCGTGTACGGGTCACGCTCGAAAGCGGCCAGCAAGTCAGCCACCGCGCGGGGGGCGACGAACTCGTGCAAGGGCGCACCGGCGTGTACGCCCACATGCGCCCCTAGTAACCAGCGGCGCAGCCCGGCGCGGCCGGTCTGGCCCAGGAACTGCACCTCCCAATTGCGCTCCGGCGCCGAGCGGTTGGACAGCCAGCGCCAACCCTTGTGCGCCGCGCGCCGGGCCGCGTCGAGGGCGTTGTCGCCGCCAGTATGATAGAGATCACGTCCGGTGGCCTGCCAGGGGACGCGAGCCAGATCGGGGGCATAGCGGCGCAGGTAGTCGAGTTGCAGGCGGCGGCCGCGCACGTACTCCGTCGGCACGGTCAGGAAGAAGTCGGCCAGGCGGGTATCGTAGAACGGCAGGCGAGGAAAGGCCACCGGCTGGAACATGCGCAGGGCCACCGTTGTCCAGCGCGCGCACCACTGATCGACCTTGAACGCCTTGATGCGAAAATCTGGCTCACCAACGGCGCGCAGATTTTCCAGTTCGCCGGCCACCAGGTTGCGCAATACCTCATCAATCGGTGTCGCGCCCAGTTGGGGTTGGACAAGGTGGGTCAGCAGCCAGGCGCGCCCGCCCTTCAGCAGTTTATGAAGCGCCGCGGCCAGTAGCGCGGCATCGTCGCGCCCGTCAATGGCAGTCAGGCCCATGTCAGCCAAATACAGATCGCCCAGATGCGCGGCGATTAAGTAGTCGGCGTGACGGCCAATCTCATCGACAATCCCTGCCTGCCGGCACTGGGTCACATCCTCGAACCCCTCCACGGCGGCCAGCACGTCCGGTAGCCGGTCGAACAGGTAAGGCGAAAGCGTAAAGGCGTCGAACGGTAAGCGGCGCGCCGCGGCCACCTGGCCGGCCAAACGAGTCTCGATGGAACCGGGATGGTAGCCATAGGAGTAGGCCCACAGCCGCCCGCTTGCCACGGCGTCAGCCGCCAGTGGGGCCACGGTGGAGCGTGAATCCAGCCCGCCGGAGATGGGCACGGCAATACGACCATCGGCGGTCAGGTCGCGCATGACCCGGCCGAAGAGGTCGGCGAACTCGGCCAGCGTGGCCTCGTAATCGCGCCGCGCGTCCGGCTCATACCGCCACTGCCAATACCGCTCGGCGGCCAGCAACCGCCCCTGGCTGTCGAAGCGGTAGTGGGTCGCCGGGCGCAGGATGCGCAGGCCGGTCAGATGAGTGCGGTCGGCGGCAAAGAAGCCAAAGGCGAAGAAGGAGGCCAGCCCCTCCCAGTCGAGGGCGTCGCAGCCGGCCGCCGCGGCCACGGCCGGAGCAAACGTGCCCAGGGCCACGCGACCACCGGCCGCGCCCAGATAGGCGTGCAGCGTGGCGTGGCGATTGGTCCAGACGTGCCACTCGTTGGCGGCGCGTTCGTGGGCCAGCAGGTGGAAGTGGCCGTTTAGCGCGCCGGCGTCTGCCCGACCGGCCAGCACGTCCAGCACAGCCGCCGCCGGATCGGGTGTGGCGTAAAGCTCGCCCACCAGCCAGGCCGCCCACCCCTCCGTCTCTATCGACAGCGACGGCATGCCCCGCCAGCCGGTCGCCGTTGGAGCGCGGTGCAATTGCCAGCCGTCGCCCGTCAGCGCCGCCTGCCAGGCGGCATGACGGGCGGGCAACCCGGTCGGGCCGCCGTCAAACGTCAGCAGCCAGTCGCCAAGAAGTGAATAATGAACAGCGGGCAGTGGATAGCCCGCGGTCGCGCCCACCTCTGTCCACTGTTCACTGTCCACTGACCACTGACTACTGCTCATTGCCCCTCCCGAATACCCACGGCGCGCACGCCGGAGGCGAAAAACTCAGCCACGACAGGCAGCGCCACCAACGGGCGAACGCCGTATAGGGGAAAGACATGAAACTCGGTCAGGCGCAGGCCGGGCTGCCGCATCAGCAGCCGCCGGAAGCGGCCGACCGTCATCTTGTTCAGCCCCCCCGGCAACTCGGCGTAGCGCTCGGCCAGCGCCGGCTCGCCGTGATAGACCGACTGGGCGCGCATGATCGTCCGCTCCGGCACGATCAGATGAATCCACGGCCGGTCGCGCCGCACCGTCCCGCTCATGTGCCGGCCCCACGGATTGCGCCAGGGCGGGCCGAACTTGATGAGCACACGACCACCGGGCCGCGTCAGCCGCACCATGTCGGCCAGCACGCGCTCCGGCTCGGCGAAGTGCTCGAACGAGTTGTGGGAGATGACCACGTCGAAGGAAGCATCGGGCAGCGTAGCCGCGTCCGCCTGGATGAAGGTGACGCGCTTATAGCCGCGGCGGCGGCTCTCCGCCGCGGCGTCGCCGAAAATGGGTAGCATGTCCAGACCGGTGGCGTGCCCCGCGCCGCGATCGGCCAGCGCCAGCACGTGCCCGCCCTCGCCGCAGCCCAGGTCGAGCACCGCTTTGCCTGCGATCCACGTCCAGAGTTCGGGGCCGAAGGCGTATTCATACTCGCGCGCGAAACGCTCCGTGTCGCTGACCACCTCCAGCGTCCGCTCGCGATGGGGGCGCGGCGGGAAGTAGCAGCAAGTGCGCAGAAAGAGGCGCTCGCCGCACGAGAGGCGCTCGTACTGGGGGAAGACCCGCCCGTCAAACTGATTGCGCGAAGCCATAGAAGTCATGTGTCACACTACAGTGGGGCGATTTGGCAAATCGCCCTACAACTACGGCGCAGTTGGGGCGCTCAACCCCGCCAGCTCCGCTGCCGCCTCGTCATTGCCTGGCTGGAGTGTCAGGGCGCGTTCCAACACCTCGCGCGCCTCCCCAAGCTGTCCCGTGCGGGCCAGGAAGCGCCCCGCCCGCACCCACAGCCCGGCGTCATCAGGACGCAGCGCGAGCGCCTGTTGATAGGCGTCCGTCGCCAGTCGGACGCGCTCGGCAGCAGCGGCAGCCATCGCCAGATCGATCCAGTAGCCGGCGCTGTCGGGGCTGCTGTCCGTCGCCTTTTGGAAGTAGGTTACGGCGTCGCCCAAACGACCATCGCTCATAGCCACCTCGCCGCGCTGAGCCCAGATGTGAGCGTCGTAGGGCCAGCGCTGCAAGGCGCGCGCATACCAGCCGTCGGCGGCAGCCCGATCATCCTCAGACCGGTAGCTGTCGGCCATTAGCAGGTAGTACTCGCGTACCTGGGGATAGATGAGCAAGCCCCGGTTGAGCACGTCGCGGGCCATCGTCCGGTTGCCGGTCTCCAGATAGGCCGCGCCCAGCGAACTGAATACGTCGCCGGGCGGGGTAGAATCGATGACGAGTACGCGCTCGAAGGCCTCCACGGCTTCCTCATAACGCCCGGCGGCGAACAGGGCGCGGCCATACTGTCTCCAGGCGATCATCAAGTCCGGATCCACGGCGGCGGCCATCTCGAAATGCGCCAGCGCCTCGGTCGGCTCGTCGCGCTCGCCCGCCCGATAACCCTCGTTCAACCAGTACTGGACAGAGGCGCGCGTGTCGCGGCATTCCTCCAACGCCTGTTCGCGCCGGTCGCTGTTCCAGAAGAGACGGCACAGTTGGAACTGCGTCAAATAGGCCGCGGGATCGTCGGCCAACCCGTCGCGCAGATAACTTTCGGCTGCCCCCGCCCGGCCGGCGACCGAGGCGATCTCGCTCAGCGCCCGTGGACGAAAGCCCAGTAGCGGCCTGGAGAACGAGCGCAAGGCAGCGGCGTCGCCCGCGGCCGGGGCTTCGTCCGCCGCTCCCATCGCGGCCTGCAACAAAGCCGGCTTGGCGACGGCGTCCGCCAGCGCCCCGTGGAGCGTGACGACGCGAAAGCAGAGGACAACGACGCCCAGCAACAGGGCCAACATTGCCAGCCATCGATCCGGGCCGCCACCCGCCGCGCGTTGCCCCGCCGGCAAGGGCGCTCGATCCGTTGTCTCTATTGGGTTCCGACCCTTCATTCGTCTCCTGCTTCGTATTACCTTACGCCACTCGGCGTCCTGCCGCTTGCTACTTGCTCTACATGACACCTGCTACCTACCACTTGCCGCCGGCAAGTAGTGCTCGCTCCACAGCACCAAGCTCAGCAAGCTCCAAAGCCACAAGCTGTGATCGGCGCGGCCGGCCACGTGGTCGGAGAACATGCGCTCCAGCGCCGCCCGATTGAGGGGCAGACCGAACACGTCCGACCGGCCCATAACCGTGTCGCGGAAGACCGGCAGCAGCGGGCCACGCAGCCACTCCTCCATCGGGATCGTGAAACCCCGCTTCGCCTGGCTCTGATGGTCGATATGACGGGCCAGCGCCCGGCGCAGCGGCAGCTTGCCCAGGTTTCGGCTCAAATCGAGGCAACTGCGCCAATCCACCCGCGCCGCCACGTCGATTACCTCGCGATCCAGCAACGGCACGCGCACCTCCAGCGAATGGTACATGCTCGCCCGGTCGACCTTCAGCAGGACGCGCGTCAGGTGACCGGTCATCTCGTTCCAGCGCAGCCAACGGGCCGTCTCATCCTGTCGCCAACCGTCGTACTCGAAGAGACCGAACGTCGCTGGCGGCGGCGGGAGGCCGTCGAACAGTGAGGCCAGCATCCCTTCGGACAGCCGCGCGTGCTGCGCGCCATACCAGTCGCCGATGGTCGGCCAGCGCAAGTTCTGCCGCCGGTTGCTGCCGCGGAGCCTTGACAAGCCGTGGCGGACGCTGCGCACTGCATACGGATGGCGGAACCCCTCCGCGAGCCGCAATACCGCGCCAAACCGGTGAACGTAGCCCCAGAATAGTTCATCGCCGCCGTCGCCGGAGAGCATCACAGTTACGTCGCGCCGCGCCAGACCGGAGACAAGCAGCGTGGGAAAGATGGAGTAATCGCCCAACGGCTCGCTGCACGCCGCGATGACGTGATCCAGCCACGTCAGCGCCTTGTCCGGCGTGTATTGCTCCACGACGTGTCGCAGTCCCAGCGCGGCGGCATAGCGCGTTGCCGTTGCCGTCTCGTCGTAAATGTCGCCACCCGTGCCGATGGTGAACGCCTTGACGTGCTCGACCTCGGCCGCCCACGCGGCCACGAGCGGTGAATCGATTCCGCCGGATAGGAACACGCCCAACGGCACGTCGCTGATCATCTGCCGCCGCACGGCCTCGCCGACCGCGGCGTCCACCGCTTCATAGGCCGCCTCGCCGTGCAGGTCAGGCTCCTGATTGACCGGGAAGGCGTAGTAGCGACCGCGGCTGACGCAGCCATCGGTCGACGCCTCTAGCCAGCACCCCGGCTCCAGCATCCCCGTCCGCTCCAGGAGGCCATAGGGAGCGGGCACATAGCCCAGGCGCAGGTATAGCCCGAGCGACGTGGCATCCACTCCCAGCCCATTGGCCCAGGGATGGGCCAACAACTGGTCGTACTGCGAGGCGAACAGCAGGCCGTCGTCGGTTAGCAGCGTATAGAGCGGCTTGATGCCGACATGGTCGCGTGCCAGCAGCAGCGTCCGGCGCCGCGCGTCGTAGAAGGCCAGGGCAAACATGCCGTTAAAGCGCTCCAGCGCGGCCCGACCCCACCAGATGAGCGCCTTGAGCACCACCTCCGTGTCGCCCGTGGTGTGGAAGACCAGGCCCACCCGCTCCAACTCGGCGCGCAACTGGCGAAAGTTGTACAGCTCGCCGTTGAACAGCAGCGCGTACCGGCCGCTCTCGTCGCGCATCGGCTGGTTGGCGGCTGAAGAGAGGTCGAGGATGGCCAGCCGGCGGAAACCGAGCCGGCAAACCTCATCGGCCCAATAGCCCGCGTCGTCCGGGCCGCGCCGGGCCATCAGGTCGATCAGGCGCGTGAAGTCGAACGCCGCCGTCTCGGCCGAGGGCCTGAATTGTAGTTCACCGACAATGCCGCACATGATGTTGCGTTACCTGCCTCACTGGGCGCACATTTAGATGCACCCATACTGGGCGCACACGTAGGTGCACCCCTACTTGTGAATCCCCGTCGGGAAGGTCGCCAGTTGCTCTGGCGCGGGCGACAGCCCACGCCGGAAGAACACCCAATAGGAACGATCCTGATACCAGTCATTGCGCGTGACGCCGATGCGCTCGTAGGTCGATTGAAAGCGCGGCAGCGCGTACAGCGTTTCGTGCACGCTCGTGAAGTCCGGCTCGGTCAGCGAGAAAGCGGTCAGGATGACGACGTCCGGGTCCACGGCGAAGAAGTAGTCGCTCGACCAACCCTGCTCGGCGATGTGGCGGTCGGTCAGCGAGTCAGGGTTGATGTCGATGGTGCGCAGCCCGGCATAGTAGGGCGTCGCGCCGACGTCGCCCATCGCCAGAAGTGTGTCGTCCGGCACAGCCCCATCCAGCCAGCGGCCGAGCGCGACCAGCGACTCCTGCGTCGCCGCCTGCAACTGCTGGCCGTCCAGCCGCAAAATCGCCAGGGTGAAAGCGCTCAGGAAGGCCAGCGTCAGGCCGAGTGTGAGAAAGGACACATCGGCCCCCCGTCCGGCGGCCGGCGCGCGCCACTCATCGGCCAACAGACTGAAAGGGACGAGCAACAACCCAACCAGCGGCGCGTAGTAGCGCATGCCGGGCATCCAGTCGGTGAAGTTGACGTAGATAGAAGCGTAAGCTAGCGCGACAACCAGCGCGGTGACCTCGGTGCGGTGGGCCGTCAGGTTTCGCCGGACCAGAAGGAGAGCGAGGAGCGCCGGCGCGCCAATCGCCAGATAATAGTAGCCCAGTGGCGTGTAATAATGGGTCTGGCGAACGAAGAAGTAACGAAGATTGATCAGCCAGAGATCAACGAAGCTCCCGCTTACACCCTTAGATATGAACGGCGTCGGCAAGAGCGCGTCAAAGAACATCACGCGGGCGGCGTGGTAGGCAACCAGGGCCGCCAACCATAGCAGCCCCGCGGCCGCTAGGGCCAACAGCAGCGAGCGCCGGCGCTCCCGTTCGGCGCGCCGCTCGAAAACCACGATGCAGGCGACAACGACGGGTAGGGCGACGACGCCCTCCGGCCGGGTCAGGGCCAGCAGCAGCGCCGTCGCGCCCAGCGCCAGCCCGCGCCCCACGCCCGGCCGGGCGAACAGGCCATCGACGGCCAGGAGCAGCGCCATCAGCAGCGCGCCATAGAGCGCCGTCTCCATGCCCGAGATGGCGTAGAGGACGAATGGCCCCGACAGGGCCAGCAAGCCCACGGGGACGGCCAGCGCCCAACCCGTTCGGCCGCGCCGCCGCAATAGCTGCCACAGCATACCGAGTGTGAGCGCGCCCAGCGCCGTCCCCAGCAGCACGCTCGCCGGCGTCAGTTCCAGTCCCAGCCGCGCCGCGCCGGCCAGCAGGACGATCCACAGGAAGTTACTGTACCCCTCGACCGGTGTATCGCCGGGGTTGAAAGTCAGCCCCTCCCCCACCGCCAGGTTCTCCGCGTAGCGGAACGAGATGTAGCTGTCATCGGGGACGAAGGGCGACATCTGCCAGGCGACCAGCGCGTATACGGCCAGGCAACCAATCAGAACGAGCACATCCAGCGCCAGACGGCTGCGCGCCGCGCCCACGGCCGCAGGGGCGCGCCCGCGTGCGCCTCCGGATTCCGCGACTTGCCACTTGCTACTTGCCACTTGCCACCTGCCACTCGCCTCTCGACGGTTCCACCACTCGTTCCACCTGCCACGCGCCGATCGGCCCCATGATCCCCAGAAAATGGACGTCCGACTGCGTCGGGCCATTGAAGTTGAGCCTCAGCCGTATGTCCCCCTTGCTCAGCCACCCGTGGCGGTGAACGCCAGCAATCAGTTCGATGTAGTAATGGCCGGGTTGCAGGGCGTTGGCCGGCAGCTCATAGGTGGATTCATAAGCGCCGGGGGCGCGACTGTCCAGCCCGGTCGCCAGCATGTCATAGGTGCGATAGATATGCGCGCCGTCGCTGCTGAACACGTCAAAGCCGAGCAGTAGATTCTTGAGCGGCGTCAGCACGTCGTAGCCCAGCCGAATCTGCAACGGCTTGCGATTGTCGATGAACTCGCCCACCTCGTAATTGTCCTGGATCAGCTGGATCCGGTTCAGGCGCAACTGGTCTTTGAGCGACAGCGGCTCCGGCAGCGGATCGCGCGTATACGCCTGCAAGTACGTCTCGATGACCTCAGCCGGCGCGCCGCTGGCTGCCAGCCGCCCCCCCTCGATCAGGAGGGCGCGCCGGCAGAGCCGCTGGATGACCTGCATGTTGTGGCTCACCAACAATACGGTGCGGCCGACCCGGGCCACGCCGTCCATCGTCTGCAAGCACTTCTCCTGGAAAGCGGCGTCGCCGACGGCCAGCACTTCATCCACCAGCAGAATCTCTGACTCCAAATGGGCGGAGACAGCGAAAGCCAGCCGGACGCGCATGCCGCTGCTGTAGCGCTTAACCGGCGTGTCGATGAACTTCTCGACTTCGGCGAAGGAGACGATCTCATCGAACTTGCGATCCACTTCCGCCTTGCGCATGCCTAGTATCGTGCCGTTCAGATAGACGTTTTCGCGCCCGGTCAACTCGGGGTGGAAGCCGGTGCCGACTTCGAGCAGGCTGGACACGCGACCGTGCAGGGTGACCCGGCCAGCCGAGGGGGGCGTGATGCGCGACAGGATTTTGAGCAGCGTACTCTTGCCCGCCCCGTTCCGGCCGATGATGCCGACCACTTCACCCTTGTCGATGGTGAACGAGACGTCGCGCAAAGCCCAGATGATGTCCTCTGCGCCGTCCGCGCTCACCTGCCCCAGCCGCCGCAAACGCCGGTAGTTCGCTACCGGCGAACCGAGCCAGCCGACGGCCGATTGCAACAGCGAAGTCGGCTGCTTCTCTTTCAGACCGATGTGGTACTGCTTCGACACCCCCTCGGCGACGATTGCCGCCCCACCGGGATGCCGTCCATTACTCCGTCCGTTCATAGATAGTAATCTGCGTAATCTGCGGATTCTTTTCAGGCCACGTCGGCGAAATGGACTTCCATCCGCCGGAAGTAGAACAGCCCGCTGACGAAAATGACCAGCGCCGAGGCCGCGCCGACGCCGATGGTGTCCCAGGGCATCGGCCCGCTGCCGATCAACGCCGCGCGGAAGCCCTCGATGACCCCCACCATCGGGTAGAGGCCAAACAGCACCCGCCCGCTCTGTCCAAAGCGCTCGGCGATGAGCGAGGCCGACCAAACAACTGGCGCGGCGTACATGAGAATCTGGGTCAGGAAAGGTATGGCGTGCTTCACGTCGCGGTACTGCACCGAGAGCGCGGCGAACCACAGCCCCATCCCCGCCGCGGTCAGCATCATGAGACCTACGAGCAGCGGCAGATAGAGCACCCGCGCCGTCGGCGCGATGCGGAACCAGGCCATCAGGATAAAGACGATGGCAAACGAGATGACGAAATCGACCAGCTTGGAGAAGACCGGGGTCAGCGGGAAGATGAGACGCGGGAAGTAGACCTTGGTCAGCATGTCGGTGTTGCTGACCAGACTGAGCGCCGAGGCGGACAGGGCCGTGGAGAAGTAGAGCCAGGGTACCAGGGCGACGTAGCTGAAGATGGCATAGGGCACGCCGTCGCTGTCTACCTGAGCCAGATTGCCGAAGATGATGGTGAAGATAACCATGCTCAGCAGCGGGCGCAAGATAGCCCAGCCAAACCCCAGGACGGTCTGCTTGTAGAGCACCTTGATGTCGCGGTCGATCATGAAGTAGAAGAGGTCGCGGTATTCCCGCAACTCCCGCCAGTTGATGACCTGCCAGCCGCGCGCCGGCTCAATGACAATCGGCTCGTATTTCATATCAATACTTCAACCTGGTTGATTCGTCCGCAACGTTGCGCCCGCCTTGATGCACGATTTTCGCCTGTGGGTCGGATGGGCAGGCAATAATGCGCCTGATTAGTTCACTACCAACTTATCATAGATACCCGGATTCCGGATAAAGGGCTTGTGAAACCACGGTGAAGTTTGCGTAAAAGCTAACCGGGCTTTGCTGACAGAGCAGACCCATCCATTATAATGGCAGGATACGTGGCCCGATCCAGGTCGGGTAACATCCGCTAGAAGGCTGAGCGTCGTTATGATCTCTTACCAGCAAGACACGTACAAACAGCTAGGCCCCGGGCCAGGCATCCCTACCCTGCGCTTTCATGCTGGCGAGGTGCGCCGCATTGGTCAACTGATCGGGCGCGGGCAGTTCCGCACCGGGTGGCATCGCACCCAAAGTCTGCTGGCCAACGTCTGGAACTTTCAGGTGCGCCGGCATGCCATTAAGGCCCGCTGTCCATGTTGCGGCTGGGAAGGCCCGGGCTTTATCTCCCTGAGCAACTGGCGCGCGGTACAGCACAACTCACGCTGCCCCGGTTGCGATTCCCGCTCCCGCCACCGCGGTCTGGCGCGACTCCTGCCCGAGCTCCTGCGCGCCAAACCCGAGGGGCCGGTTCTCGTTTTCGCGCCCGAGCCCTCGCTGCTGGGTCTGATCGCGCGCCATGTGAATGACACCGTGAAGACTACTGACTATCGGCGCACCGATGTGGATTACCCCAGAGAGGATATACAGCAACTCACCTTCGCCGACAACAGCTTCGCCTTTCTCACCTGCAACCATGTTCTGGAACACATCCCGGACGACCGCCAGGCGCTGCGCGAGTGCGCTCGCGTTCTCAAGCCGGGCGGCGTAGCCGTCTTCACCATCCCGGGCGACTATCACAAACAGGAAACCTGGTACCTGGACAAGGCCGATGTAGACGGCCACTTACGCCACTACGGCATGGACGTTCTCGACAAGATGCACGCCTCCTTCAATCAGGTAGAGACCGTTGACATGAGCGCGGGCGCAGACCCATACTGGCACATCTATCCAGGGGATACGGCCTTCATCTGCCGGAAATAAAAGCGCCCCCCTGTATCCAGGAGGGCGCCACCAGTTTTTGAATCACGTCCTAATTCAAGTACTGGCGTAGATGCCCGGCGAAGTTCGGATGACGCAACTTGCGCAGCGCCTCCTTCTCCAGTTGCCGGATGCGCTCGCGCGACAGGCCAAACATCTCGCCGACTTCCTTCAGCGTGCGCGACTCGCCGTCCTGCAAGCCATAGCGCAGCCGTAGGATGCGCGCCTCGCGCGGCGTCAACTGATCCAGGATGTCGCCGACTTCCTCGGTCAGCATCGTCTGGGCCACCGTCTCGGCCGGAGCGGGCGCCTCAATATCCTCGATGAAGTCGCCCAGTTCGGCGTCGGACTCATCGCCCACGGGCCGCTCCAGATGCACGGGCTGGCGGCTGGTGCGCAACATCCAGCGCACGCGGTCGGCCGGCAAATCCATGTTCTCGGCGATCTCCTCGGCCGTCGGCTGGCGGCCGTACTCCTGCTCCAACTCCTGGGCTACCTGATAGAGCTTGCTGATGCGCCCGCCCAGGTGGGCCGGGATGCGGATAGTGCGGCCGTGGTTAGCCAGCGCCCGCGTGACGGCCTGCCGGATCCACCAGGTGGCGTAGGTGCTGAAGCGGTTGCCGCGCCGGTAGTCGTACTTCTCGACAGCCTTCATCAGGCCGACGTTGCCTTCCTGAATCAGGTCGAGGAACTGGAGGCCGCGCCCGCGATACTTCTTGGCGATGCTGACGACCAGCCGGGTATTGGCGCGGATAAGGTGCGCCCGCGCCGCCTCGCCCACCTCGCGCACGTTGACCAACCGGTCCATCTCATCCAGATCATCCACGCCCGCATCCAGGCGCTCGCTAGCCTCGCGACCGGCTTCGATCTCCATCGCCAATTGCACCTCTTCCTCGGCCGAGAGCAATTGCTGCTGCCCCATCTCGCGGAAGTAGAGACCCACCGAGTCGTCGATAGGTACGTTGCTCAGGTCGAACAGCGGCGCGTCATGAGACCGCACCCGCGTCGGCCGAACGTAGCGCGTCACTTCGGGCTCTTCCGGTTCGATCAACATATCGTCCCCTTCTTCCCCGTCTTCACTGAGCGCCACCGCTACCACGTCGTCTTCATTCTCGTAAATGGCGATCCCCAGCGTTTGCGCCTCCTCCAGCAACGTTTCCAGGAGGGTGATATTGTTCTCAATTTCGGGCAGCGCCTCTAAAATCTGATCATAAGTCAAATAACGCTGTTCGATGCCCTCGTTGAGAAGCGCATTCAGGATTTCCATTTCGTCCGACAATGGATCGTTCAGATCAGTCATCGTATAATAATCCCTTCCGTCTTCCGCGAGATCGTGTGGGCGCGGCCAACCATTCCGCTGTGACAGTGTGCGATGACGCTCCCAAACGGCCAGAAAGCGCCGTTAGGTTAGGCCATCAATGATTTAATTGTCTCAGTGGCGTGGGCCAGGAACGCTCCACACACCTCTTCCTCTTCCACTTAGTAGATCAAAAGTGCAGTCTAACATAAGCGATAGACAAAAGTCAATAGGCTAAGCGCTTACTATGCGCAGGTTTGACGCAGTGCGCCATTGTGCGCTGTCACCTACATAGATGTTTCCTGGAGACGTTTTGTTCACCCGAATTGTCGTTTCCTTAACTGTCGCTCACGTCAAGATCAAGTATAATCCCGGCGCATAATAGGCAGATTAGAGCGGCAGGCATTATTAACTATTACACAAGTGGGTAACATCGACTGTTTGATTTCAACTCCCTAGGAGGTAGATGTGAAGCGTTATCGGATTTGTATTGTTGTCTTGCTACTGTTTGCGATGGTATTGGCCGGCTGCGGCGGCGATGAAGAGGCGGGTGAGGCCACCATTGAGCCCGCAGCTACCGTAGAAGTGGTCGAGGAAGCCACAGAGCCACCCGCCCCCACCCAGGAACCGGAACCCACCGGTCCGACGGCCATGAGCTCGTTCCAGGACGCCATACAGGCCACGGTTCAGATTGAGGCTCAGGGCAGTTTCATGGACCCGGAATTCGGCATGCAGCTCAACTCGGCCGGCCGCGGCTCGGGCTTTATCATCGACCCGTCGGGTATCGCCGTGACCAATAATCACGTCGTCACCGGCGCGGCTTTCCTGCAGGTCTTCGTTCAAGGCCGGGACGAACCGCTCAACGCCAAGGTGCTGGGTGTGTCGGAATGCTCTGACCTGGCCGTCATCGACATCGAAGGCGACGGCTACCCCTACCTGGAGTGGAGCCCACAACCCGCCGTCCTGGGCACCGAGATTTACGCCCTCGGCTACCCGCTGGGCGACCCGGAGCCGACCATCACCAAGGGCATCATCTCCAAGCAGCAAGCGGGCGGCGAGACGAGTTGGGCCTCGGTGGATCACGTCCTGGAGCATGACGCGACGATCAACCCCGGCAACTCCGGCGGCCCGCTCGTCACGACCGACGGCAAGGTAGTCGGCGTCAACTACGCCGGCAGTTCCGACACCAACCAGTATTACTCCATCAACGCCGCCGACGCGCGCAGCATCGTGGAGCAGTTGCGCAGCGGGACGGACATGGAGACGATCGGCATCAACGGCGAAGCCGTCATGAACGAGGACGGCTCAATCACCGGCATCTGGGTCGCCTCTGTTGAATCAGGTTCTCCGGCCGACAAGGTCGGCATTGAGCCCGGCGACATCATCACCATGCTGGAGGGGTTGGTTCTCTCCACCGACGGCACCATGGCCGACTACTGCGACATCCTGCGCAGCCGCAATGCGACGGACGCGATGGATATCGAAGTCCTGCGCTACGCCACGGAAGAGGTGCTGGAAGGGCAGCTGAACGGCCCGACGCTGGAGCAGTCCTTCTCGTTTGCCCAGGAAGTTGCTGTCGAACCGGAACAGCCGGCTGCGGGCGGCGACACCGGCGGCGACACCGGGGGTGCTACGGGCGGCGCAGCGACCTACCAAAACTACGTCGGCATCTACGATGACGCCAATGCTGTGTACGTCGAGGTTCCCCAGGAGTGGGCCGACGTGAACGGCGCAAACTGGACTTCGGATGAGGACGGCTCGGTGTTGGGAAGCGAACTGATCGCCTCAACCAACATCGCCGCCTTCGAGAGTGACTACGTGACGCCGGGCGTGGACATCCTGGCGTCGGCCGGTCTGGGTGGGCAGGACATGGGCGGACTGGTCGATCTGTTCGACTTCAGCACCGACTGCACCTACGATGGCCGCTTCGATTACGCCGACCCGGTCTATACCGGCGTCTATGACCAGTACTCGAATTGCGCCGGGCAAGGCAGTGTGATCATTGTCCTGGCCGCTGAGCCAGCCGATAAGGCCTACTCGGTCGTCATCCTGATTCAGGCCGTAACCGACGCCGATCTCGATGCGTTGGATCACATCCTGAACACGTTCAACGTCGTCGGCACGTTGCCGGGTTAGCCGGTTTGTAGGGCGGGTTTGAAACCCGCCCTACATAGTTGTCGTTGCAGTAGGGGCGGGTTTGAAACCCGCCCCTACGCTTCCCCTGAGGACGCGGGTTACCAACCCGCGCTACAACTTCTTGCTGCGGTCGCGGGCCATCCAGCGGTCAATGAGTTCCCCGATGCGGTCGGCGCGCTGGCGGACGACGGTGCAGCCGGGCAACGCCTCCAGGAACATCTGGCCGTAGCGTTTGGTCAGCACCCGCTTGTCGAGCACGATGACCACCCCCTCATCGGTCGTGCGCCGGATGAGACGGCCAAACCCCTGCCGGAAGCGTAGCACCGCCTCCGGGATGGAGTACTCAAAGAACGAGTTCTCGTACGTCTCCGACCGCGCGGCGAAGATGGGATCGGTCGGCACGTCGAAGGGCAGCTTGGCGATGAGCAGCGCCGTCAGCGCCGGGCCGGGCACGTCCACTCCCTCCCAGAAGGAGCGCGTGCCCAGCAGCACGGCGCGGTTGCCTTCGCGCCGGAACTGCGCCAACAGCTGTTGGCGCGACGCGCCCGGCCCCTGCACCAGCGTGGTGATGCGCTGCCGGGTCAGCGTGCTCTCGATGGCCTGCGCCGTCTGATTCAGGTGGCTGTTGGCGGTGAAGAGCACCAGCGTCCGGCCGCCCAAGGCCACGGCCGTGTCGATGATCGCTTCCTCCAGCATGCGCTGATAGCCCGGCTGGTTAGGCTCCGGGATGTCGGTCACCAGATAGAGCAGGGTCGAGTTCTTGTAATCGAAGGGCGAGCCGACGGCCATCTCGTCCGCCTCGCGGGCGTGCAGCCGGTCGCGCAGGTAGTCAAACGTCGATTCGGCCCGGCCATAGCCGGCCGTGCGCAGTGTGGCCGAGGTCAGCACGACCGTCTCCTTGCTCTGGAAGATGTGCTTTTCGACCAGCGGCCCGACGTGGAGCGGCGCGGCGTGGAGCGAGGTGTTGTCCTTAAACTGCTCGGCCCAGTAGATCATCTCGGCGCTGGGTTGCAGGACCAGCGCGTCCAGGTTGACGCGCGCCTCGTCGAGCATCTGGCCGTTGCTGAGCAGCGCGGCGCGCAATTCGTCCTGGCCCTCAATGTCGAGCGTGTGCGACAGGTCGGTAACGGCCTGCGCCAGCTTGCCGAAGCCCTTGGCGATGACACTGTAGAGCTTGCTCAGGTCGGCCCACGCCTCTTCCACGAGTTGATAGTCGGGCTGGGTGCGGACGGCGGGCGTCAGCCGGATCTGGGTGGCAAACTGGCTGCGTTCGCGCTCCTGGCCGCGCAGGAAGAAGTCGAGCGTAGTGAAGAACTCATCCGTGCGGAAGATGGCGGCCTGGGCGTCGGCGCGCATGCGATCGGCCAGTGTGTCCACGGCGTAACTGGCATCCTTCGGGGCGACGGCGGCGATGCGCTGCTGGGCGTTGGCGACCAGGCCGGCGCGCGGCCGCGACGCTTCCTCCAGGACCGTCTCCAGGAAGCGCCGGTCGGCGCGGAAGCTCAG
>NZ_JAYRVJ010000154.1:0-8795 GCF_041918635.1 Promineifilum sp. (SeqCode) | reverse complement strand
GGCCGCCCACCTGTCAGGTCTTTAGCCAAGGCGGGGCCGCTTGCCTGTCAGAGGCGGCCAACTATACTATAATCACATCAATGCATCCGTTGGAGGTTGTGCCTATGTCGTCAACAATCCTGGTCGTGGAAGATGAAGAGCGAATTCGCCAATTCTTGCAGCGCGGTCTTGGCTATGAAGGCTATCGCGTCGAGGCCGCGCCCGATGGGCCGACCGCTCTGGAACTCGCTCGCGACACCCCCCCCGACCTGGTTCTGCTAGACCTGATGCTGCCCGGCATGGACGGGCTGGAAGTGTGCCGCCGGCTGCGCGCCGTCAGCGACGTGCCCATTCTGATGCTGACGGCCAAAGAGGCGATCGAGGATCGCGTCGCCGGGCTGGACGCGGGCGCCGACGATTACCTGGTCAAGCCGTTCGCCTTCGACGAATTGATGGCCCGCGTGCGCGCCCTCTTGCGCCGGGCCCAGCCGACGCTGCCCCAAGTCTACCGCTTCGCCGACCTGGAACTGGACACCGGCACGCGCCAGGGGCGGCGCGGCGGCGCGACCTTCGACCTGACGGCCAAGGAGTACGAATTATTAGAGCTGTTCATGCGCCATCCCCGGCAAGTCTTGACACGCGACGTCATCTTCGACCGCGTCTGGAATTACGACTTCGGCGGCGAGAGTAACATTATCGAGGTCTACGTGCGCTATTTGCGCCAGAAGACCGAACAGGGAGGGATGCAGAGGCTGATTCACACCGTGCGGGGGATCGGTTACGTTCTCCGCGAGGAGTCATAGCTGCTTCTTGTCCATCCAGAATAGGCTGTTGCTGGCCTATGCGCTGATCTTCAGCATCGTTTACTTTCTGTCTTCGCTGCTGGTCTACATCCTGCCGCGCAACCAGATGTTGGCGGAGATCGACGGCGATCTCTACTCGCTTGCCTATGAACTGGTGAACAGCGCCGTCGTCGAGGACGAGAGCGGCCTCATCCAGATCCCGGTGTCGCAAGACCTGGCTACGCCAGAGACGGCCTCCACACTCATCACCATCGTCAACAGCGAGGGCCACGTCGTTGCCCAGTCCAGCAATCTGGGCAGGCAGAATCAGTTGCTCGACCCCAACGGCCTGGGCACAGAGGACATCTACCGGATCGTGCAGTACCGGGAGTCGCTGCTGCGCGTCCTGTCGATCCCGTTCTACGACAGCGACCAACAGCTCATCGGCCACATCCAGGTCGCCCGGCTGCTCGACAATTACGAGATCTTCAACCGCGTCCTCAACCGGGCTTTGCTGATCAGCATCGGCGCGGCCATCACCTCGCTGATCGTCCTGGCCGTGCTGACCTCCAGCCTCTTCCGGCCGCTGGAGGACATCGCCACCGTCGCCCGCCAGATCACTCGCGCCGACGACCTGAGCCGGCGCGTGCCCCACAGCAACCGCACCGACGAGATCGGCGACCTGGCGCGCGCCTTCAACCAGACGCTCGAACGGCTGGAGCGCCTCTTCCGCAGCCAGCAGCGCTTTCTAGCCGACGTATCCCACGAGTTGCGGACGCCGCTGACCAGCGTGCGCGGCAACCTGGACTTGATGCGCCGTTTCGGCGAGTACGACGCCGAGTCGATGCTCGTCATCCAGGATGAGATGGAGCGCATGAGCCGGCTGCTGGGTGACCTGTTGCTGCTGGCTCGCGCCGACACCGGCGGCCTGCCGCTGCGTCACGAGCCGGTGGAGTTGGACAACATCCTGTTCGAGGTCTACCGGCAGGTGAGCCGTATCGCGAAGCCAGTAGCCGTCGAACTGACGGCCGTCGATCAGGCGACCATCCTCGGCGACGAAGACCGGCTGAAACAACTGCTCCTCAATCTGGTCGACAACGGCATCAAGTATACCCAGCCCGGTGGCGCAGTCCGACTGAGTCTGGCCAAGGACGGCGGGTGGGCGCAGTTGACCGTCAGCGACACCGGTATCGGCATCCCGGCTGAAGACTTGCCCCACATCTTCGACCGCTTCTACCGCGTGGACAAGGCGCGCGGCCGGGCGCAAGGCGGGTCGGGGCTGGGGCTGGCCATTGCCAAGTGGATCGTCCAGGCGCACGGCGGGGGCATCAAGGTCGAGAGTGTAGTCGGAGAGGGCACCACGTTTGTGGTCACACTGCCGCTCTACCAGGCTCCCGGCCTGTTGGGCCGGCGCAACGGCGAGCCGGACGAAGTGGAGATCAAAACGCGCCCCGGCCTGCGCACCCTGCGCCGCGGCCAGCCGACAAACGGCAAAGAAACGTAGGCGCGGCAGGTTACCGGCCGCGCCGGATAAGATAGAACAACCCGGCGGCGATCAAGACGACAGGCCAGAACGCATTGGAGACCCAGCCCATCTGGCCCAACAGGAAGAACGCGCCGAACAGGATCAGGATCACGCCGACGGTGGCCGCCGGACTGGTGCGCGTTTTGTAGGTAGTCGGGTCATCGGCGACCGGTTTATCCATGATCCGAATAGCGGGTTGGGCCTGGGACTCAGTCGGCGTGATGATCCACAGGATCATATAGATCGGGAATCCGATACCACCGGCCAGGAACAAAACGACAAATGCCAGACGCACCAGTACGGGATCGACCTCCAGGTGCGCGGCCAGACCGCCGCACACACCGGCGACCATTCGCTCCGTCTCGCTGCGCACAAGCCTTGCTTGTTGCATGGCATCCACCTCCACAAAATAACGATAATAGTGACTTTGATGCTCTATACGCTGGGTTGCGCCGGGAGTTGCAGCCCCAGGCGACATGAGAGACGGATAACTGCGACAGATGACCTATGGAAACAACGGCCCTTTCTGCTATACTGGCCGGTTGAAATATCGCACTACCGTTGGGTGGCGCGGGGATGAAAACGAATTCTATTGTGAATAGACAAGCAACTAGCGCCTGGAAAGAGGAGTTGGCGCGCGCGATGCGCTGGCGTCCTCTCAACGGCCTGTTGGCCTGGGGCGTCCGAGCCACCGTACCGCGTCAGCGGGTTGGGGTAGCCTTGGTCGCCTTCAACGCGAACGAGGAGCTTTTCCTGTTGCGCCACGTCTTTCACCCGGCCGGGCCATGGGGTCTACCCGGGGGATGGCTTAACCGCAACGAAGCGCCGGCCGATGGCGTGGCCCGCGAACTGCGCGAGGAGACGGGCCTGGGCGTAGAGCTAGGCCCTGTCATCCACGTTGGGCACGAAAAGCAGCCGCCCCATATCGCCATGGCCTATCTCGGACAGATCCAGCCAGGCCCGATGCGCTTCAGCATTGAGGTGCTGGATGCCCAGTGGTTCGCGCTCGATCGCTTGCCGCAGCCACTGCATCCGTTCGCCCGGCGCTCCATCAGTGACGGGCTGGCTCTCTTTCGCTCCACGTTGCCCACGTCGCCCACGTCGCCGCTGTCCGTCGCTTCCCCAGTAGTGCACGAGGCGCAGGCGCTCACATGAACCGCAACTCCTCACCCGGACTAGGACAATGGATCACGGTCTCCTTCATGGTGGCGGTGTCCTTTTTCCTGCTCTACAAGCTCTATCAATACTCGACCACGCGCAGCTATTTGCCGACCGGACTAACGATTGGCGGCGTGGATGTTGGCCGCATGACCGAGGAAGAGGCGACCGAACTGCTGACCAGCCGGTACATCGAGGCCCCGGTCACACTCATCCACGGCGAGAATCAATTCGAGGTGATGCCGGCCCAGATCGAATTTACCCTGGATATGGACAAGATGCTGCTCGAAGCCGACATCCAGCGCTCGAGCCAGGACTTCTGGTCCGGCTTCTGGGGCTTTCTGTGGGGCCGCCCCGTACAGGTGCAGCCCATTGAACTGGCGAGCTCGCTCAACCGCGAGGCGTTGCGCAACGTCTTGCAGGAAATCAAGGAAGTCGTCGATGTGCCCGCCCAGCCGGCGCAGCCCGTGCCGGGCAGCATGAGCTTTCAGTATGGCACGGCCGGCACCGAGACCGACATCGAAGGCAGCTTCGACGACGTGGAGGCCGCCTTCCACCGGCCAAACCTGCGCGAGGCGACGCTCACCGCCAGACCCAAGTCGCCCGAGCGGCCGAACATCAATTTGCTCTCGCGTCTGCTGGTTAACCGGTTGCAGGTCTTCGAGCAGGAGACGGGCGGTCTGGCCGGCATCTTCATCCTGGACCTGAATACGGGTGAAGAGATCAACATCAACGGCAGCGAGCCGGTGTCAGCCATTGACCTGATGAAGATACCGATCGTCCTGGAGACGTATCGCGCGCTCGACCAACTGCCCACGCTGACCCAACGCCAGCTCATCTCCGACACGCTGGTCGTCAACCCGGAGAACGCCAGCGCCAATAGCCTGCTGGCCGAGATCGGCGGCGAGACGGTCGATCCCTACGTGGGCGCGGAGCGGGTGACGGCCACCATGCAGCGTCTCGGTCTGGTGAACACGTTCATCATGGCCCCCTACGACGCCGGGATGCCGGCCGGCAAGAAGACGCCGGAGACGCCGGCCAACAGCGTCGAGGTACTGCGCACCAACCCCAGCCCCACCATGCAGACGACGGCCGAAGACGTGGGCACGCTGCTGTCGATGATCTACTACTGCGCCACCGGACAGGGCGGGGCGCTGGTGGCCGCCTTCCCCGACAACGATTGGCAGCGCGAGTGCCTGGAAATTCTCGACTTCATGGGGCAGAACAAGATCGGCAGTCTGCTGGAAGAGGGCGTCCCGGCCGAAATAACGGTGGCCCACCGCCACGGTTGGATCGGCGACACCAACGTCGATGCCGGTATTGTCTTCAGTCCCGGCGGCGACTACGTCATCGTCGAGATTCTCTACAAACCGGAATGGCTGGAGTGGGAGTTAAGCGCGCCGCTGATGGCCGACGTTTCCCGCGCCGCCTATAACTACTTCAACTTCGATAACCCCTATCTGGGCGAATCGAGCGCGGCCAATAACTGAACGTCGTTATGCTAAGAGCGTTGCGCCGCATCCTGATCGTGGCCCTCCTCGTCTTGGGGAGCGCGTTCCTGCTCTACCAGGGCTTTCTCTTCTGGCGAGCGCTGGACAAGTTGCCGCCCGGCACGACGCTGGGTGGGGTCTCGGTCGAGGGGCTGACGCTGGATGGCGCGCGCCAGGCAGTGAACGAGCGCTTCTTTTCGCCCGTGGCCGTCTTCAACGGCGATGAGCGAGTCGCCGAGCTTCAGCCAGCCGACGCCGGTTTCTACATCGACACAGAGGCGATGCTGGTCGAGGCGCGCGCGGAGTGGGACAAGCAGGAAATGTGGCGTAAGTACCTTGAGTTCGTCGTCGGTCTCTCGCCGCAGCCCATTGTGGTCAACATCAAGGCCCGCCACGATGACGCCGCCCTGCGCCGCCAGGTGGATATGATCGCCGACTTCATCGACCGGCCGGCCGAAGGGCCGCAACTGCTGGTCGATACCGGCGTCATCCAGCCCGGCCAGGCGGGAACCATCACCGATCGCGAGTCGAGCCTCCAGCGCGTGCGCGCGGCCCTCTACAGCGTCGAGGATCGCACGACCAGTCTGGTCTTGGTCGAAGAGCCTGCGCCTGCCTGGACGATGCAGGTGCTCCAGGACGCCATCGAGAATCAGCTGGCCGCCTTCGAGGGGTTTGCCAGCATCTACGTCCTGGACTTGCAGACGGGCGAGGAAGTGCGCATCAACTCCGACGTGGCCGTGTCGGCGCTGAGCATCCTGAAGATCCCCATCTTCATCGAGGCGTACCGCGTTCTGGACGCCCCGCCCAACGACTATGAACGCCAGTTGTTCATGGACACGGCCACTGCCTCCAGCAACCATGCGGCCAACCTGCTGTTGCACATCATCGCCGGCCAGGAGAACACCTATGAGGGCGCGGAGGTGCTGACAAACGAGTTGCACCGCATGGGCATGGTTAACAGCTTCATGGCCGTGCCCTATGACGCCCAGGCCGTGCCCAACCGGCCCAGCACCTATACCACTCCGGCCAACCAGCGTACCGACATTAACACGAACCCCGACACGACGATGCAGACGACAGCCGAAGAGATCGGCTACCTGCTGGGCATGCTCTACTACTGCGCCCAGGGGGACGGCGGCCTGCTGGCCATCTACCCCGATGAGATTACCCAGGAGGAGTGCCAGGCGATCATCGACCTGATGGTGCTGAACGTGGAGGGCAACCTGATTCGTTACGGCGTGCCGGAAGAGGTACGCGTGTCCCACAAGCACGGCTGGAGCTTCAACGAGCATGGCGACGCCGGCATCGTCTTCAGCCCCGGCGGCGACTACGTCATCTACATCCTGTTGGCCCAGCCCGAAAACGACTGGCTGATGTCCGAGTATAGCTTCCCCATCATCCGCGAAATCTCCCGCGCGGCCTATAACTACTTCAACTACAGCGAGCCCTATGAAGGCCGCCCCATTGACTTGGCGGTCGAAGAAGAGGCCGCGCCCGACCCGGTTGACGCGGTTGAGGGGAATTAAGTGGGCAGACAGGTGTGACCCACTTTCTGAAGTGGGTTGCACCTAAGTAGCAGGGGAGCTGGGGAGCGGGGGTGCAGGGGAGAAAAGAGAAAACCATGACCGACTTACAGACTCAATTCGAGGCCGCGGCCAAGGCGGCCACTTCGTTACTCACCCGCCCCGACAACGAGACGATGCTCAAGCTCTACGCCCTCTACAAGCAAGCCAAGGCGGGCGACGCCGACGGCAAGCGGCCGGGCATGTTCGACATGGTGGGCCGGGCCAAGTATGACGCCTGGGCCGCCCTGAAGGGCACGCCGAAAGAGACGGCGATGCAAACCTACATCGACCTCGTCGCCGCGTTAAGCAGATAGTCTCTTCCTGGAGGAAGCTATGGAGTACCGCCGCCTCGGCCGCACGGGCCTGAAGGTCAGCACCATCTGTCTCGGAACCATGCAGTTCGGCTGGACGACCGACGAACCGACGGCCCACGCCGTCATGAGCCGCGCCATCGAACTGGGCATCAACTTCTTCGACACGGCCGACGTCTACTCGCGCTGGCATCCCGGCAACCCCGGCGGCGTGGCCGAGACCCACATCGGCAACTGGCTGGCGACCGGCGCGACACCGCGCGACCGGCTCATCCTGGCCACGAAAGTGCGCGGCCGGATGGGCGACGGCCCCAACGACGAGGGCCTCTCCCGCGGCCACATCCTGAACGCCGTCGAGGCCAGCCTGCGCCGGCTGCGCACCGACTACATCGACCTCTACCAGACCCACTTCCCCGACGATGAGGCGCCGCTCGATGAGACGCTGCGGGCGCTCGACGACCTGGTGCGCAGCGGCAAGGTGCGCACCGTCGGCTGCTCCAACTACCCCGCCTGGATGCTGGCCAAGGCGCTGTGGGTCAGCGACGTGCAGCGGCTCGTCCGTTACGACAGCCTCCAGCCGCACTACAGTTATGTCCACCGCGCCGAGTTCGAGCGCGAGCTTCAGCCGCTCTGCCTCGATCAGGGCGTGGGCGTCATCCCCTACAGCCCGCTGGGCGGCGGCTTCCTGACCGGCAAGTACCGGCGCGACACGCCCCTGCCGGAGTCGGCGCGCGCCGGCGGCGTCCAGCGGCGCTACATGAATGAGTGGGGCTTCACTGCCGTGGACAAGCTGGAGGAGATCGGCCAGGCCCACGACGCCACCATCGCCCAGACGGCCATCGCCTGGTGTCTGGCCAACCCGGCCGTCACCTCGGCCATCATTGGCGCGAACACCATCGCCCAACTGGAGGACACGGCTAAGGGGGCGGAGGTGAAGCTGTCAGCCGAAGAAAAAGAGGCGCTGGACGCGGTGACGGCGTGGGAGGAGGATTAAACGCCAGGACGCGAAGGGGCACAGCAACGCATACAAGAATGGGACGCTGATGAACGCCGATTTTGCGCTGATTAACGCTGTTTCAATAGAGCACTGCGAAAATCAGCGCTCCATCAGCGGTCATCTGCGTCCCATTCTTTTGTGTACAATGGTGGGCCATGACCTATTCACCTGTTGACCTCAGCCAAAAGCTCGCTCTGTTTTCCGAGCAGTGGACGCCCAAGATCGTCGCCCAGATGAACGACTACCACTTCAAGGTAGTCAAGATTCAGGGCGATTTCGTCTGGCACACCCACCCGGAGACGGATGAGGTCTTCCTCGTGTTAGAC
This sequence comes from Promineifilum sp. (SeqCode), assembly GCF_041918635.1. Classification (NCBI taxonomy): domain Bacteria; kingdom Bacillati; phylum Chloroflexota; class Ardenticatenia; order Promineifilales (SeqCode); family Promineifilaceae (SeqCode); genus Promineifilum (SeqCode); species Promineifilum sp. (SeqCode). The sequence goes on along the minus strand of NZ_JAYRVJ010000154.1, from coordinate 662 downwards.
GGCGCGATGCGGATCGACTTCCGCGACGGGCGCGTTGACCTGCGCGCCGGTCAACTGTACGTTGTCCCGCGCGGCGTCGAGCACAAGCCCTACGCCGCGCGGGAGTGCGCGCTGCTGCTGGTGGAGCCGGCGGGGACGGTGAACACCGGCGATGCGGCGAGCGGGCCTACTGCGCCGAACGATGTTTGGATTTGACAGTTTAGCATTCAAGCGAGGAGACAGACATGAAACTAAGCGCACGCAATGTCATTAAAGGCCGCGTCAAGACCGTCACTCCCGGCGCGGTGAACGTCGAGGTGGTCATTGAGATCGCCCCCGGCGTCGAGGTGGTGTCCATCATCACTAAAGCTTCGGCCGAGAGTCTGGCGCTGGCCCCCGGCAAGGAGGCGTATGCCGTGGTCAAGGCTTCCAGCGTGATGATCGCCGTGGACTGAGCGCGAGGCACAATAGAATAGAAGACGCGGGGGCATGGAACAGTTCCATGCCCCCGTCATTTGGCGGCCATCCCTAAGTATTACCTAGTATTGACGCGGATCCCCGCAGAATTTATACTGGCTTTAGGGGGTTCTCTGCGAGTTATTTTGCTTAGTCGATCAACAAGTAAGAACCATTGGATCGAATTGATGGGGGCCACCAAATGAATCGCAAGCATCGGATAGGTC
>NZ_JAYRVJ010000153.1:0-2157 GCF_041918635.1 Promineifilum sp. (SeqCode) | reverse complement strand
CCTCCCTTAAGTGAGACCGTACCGCCGCGCCAGTTCGGCCGCCTGCGTGCGGTTCTCGGCCTGGAGCTTGCTCAGGATGTTGGAGACGTGGTTCTTCACCGTCCCCTCGCTGATGACCAGCCGCTCGGCGATCTCCCGGTTCGACGCGCCCTGAGCCAGCAGCACCAGTACCTCCCGCTCCCGGTCGGACAGCGGCTCCAGCGGGCCTTGCTGCGGCCGGAGCAGTTCGCGCAGGGTGCGCGAGGCGATCTCCGGCTGGATGAAGACCTCGCCGGCGTGGATGCGGCGGATGGTGCGGATGAGGTCGTCGGCCGGAGCGTCCTTCAGCAGGTAGCCCATCGCCCCGGCGCGGATGGCCTGGAAGACGTAGTCGTCGCGGTCGAAGGTGGTCAGGATGATGACGCGGGCGGCGGGCCAGGCGGCGCAGATGGCCGCCGTAGCCTCGACGCCGTTCAGCCCCGGCATCTGCACGTCCATCAGCACCACGTCGGGGCGCAACGCCAGCGCGGCGCGCACGCCTGCCTCGCCGTCGGCCGCCTCACCGACGACGCTCATGCCCGGCTCCAGGTCGAGCAAGGTGTGGAGGCCCTGGCGCATGAGGGTTTGGTCTTCGATGAGGAGGAGCGAGATCATGGAGCCATTGTAAGAGGCTCAAGTTCCCGGTGCAACCCACTCTCTGAAGTGGGTCGCACCTGGAAATGGGGGGCGGGGGAGCGGGGGAGCGGGGGAACGGGGGAACGGAGTCCGCATCCTCAGATGCGGACGGGGGTTTGTAATCAGGCATTTTTGAGAGTGACCCATTAAACACAGATAGGACACGGATAGGACGGATTCCACGGATTGAAACCTGCTCTGAAGACAGTCAATCCGTTGAATCCGTTCAATCCGTGTCCTATCCGTGTTTAATTGGCAAGCTTCAACATTGCCTGACTACGAACGACCAACGAGCGGCAACCGCGCCCGCACCACTGCCCCCGGCTGATTCGACTCCAGCGCCAGCGTCCCGCCCAACCCCTCGACCCGCTCGCGGATGCCGCGCAGGCCGTAGTGGCCGGGGCGCGTCTCGGCGTCGGGCGGCAGGCCGGCCCCGTCGTCGCGCACGACCAGTTCCACGCCGCCGGGGACCATGGCGACGCTCACCCGGACGGCCGTCGCCCCGGCGTGGCGCTCGACGTTGACCAGCGCCTCCTGGGCCACCCGCCACAGCGTCTCGGCCACGGGGCGGGGCAGGTCGCGCGCGGCGTCGTCTACTTGCCAGGCCACGTCGAGGCCGGCGCGGGCGGCCAGACCGGCGCACAGCCGGTCGATGGCCGGGCCGAGCGCCTCGTCGCCCAGCCCGGAGGCGCGCAGCCCCTCCAGCGTGCGGCGCAGATCGGCCATGCTCTGGCGCGTCAGCTGCTTCATGTCGTCCACCTGGGCCGAGGCGCGGGCGGGATCGACCGGGTAGAGGCGCTGGATGGCCTCCAATTGGAGCGACAGGGCGACGAGCGTATGCCCCAGGCCGTCGTGCAGGTCGCGGGCCACGCGCTCCCGCTCGCGCAGCGCGGCCAGTTCCGACGCCTGCGCCCGCGCCCGCTCCAACTGCTCGTTGGCCGCGCGCAATTCGTTGACCAGGCCGGCGCGCTCCTGGCTGGTGCGGAAGACGTGGTAGACGTACAGATACAGCATGAGCATCAGCCCCAACTGGCCGGCGACGAACAGGACGGTTCCCCAGCCGATGTCGCGCGGCAGTTGCCAGTTATTCGAGGCCAGCAGAATGACGCCCAGCACGGCGGTCGCGCCCGGCAGGGCCAGCACGGGCGGCAGGATGCCGAACATCTGGCCGAAGAGCATGCCCACAATGAAGATGAAGACCGGGTGAAGCCACGTCGCCAGCGCCAGCAGCCCCAGCGCGCCGCTGAAGTAGAGGGTGAGCAGCCAGTTGGGGTAGGGCCAGCGCAATTCGAAGACGAGCAGGCGCACGTAGGCGGTGATGAGGACGGCGACGATGGCGACCAGCGCCGCCTCGCGCCACCCCCACGCCCCCCACGTGTCTTCCAGCGCCAGCCCCAGCACGCCGAGCAGCCCGCCGACGTAGATGATGTGCCACAACGTCAGCCAGCGCTGGAACAGGCCGGGGCGCATGGGGGTGTATTCGGGGGGTGGGGGGGTGGTCAT
>NZ_JAYRVJ010000152.1:0-33968 GCF_041918635.1 Promineifilum sp. (SeqCode) | reverse complement strand
GTGCCCAACTGGGCCATCTTCTCGCTCTGCCGCAGCAGGTTCTGCGTGTTCTGCCAGCGCGAGAGGATGATGTCGAACATCGAGGCCGCGGCCGACGGGCTGATCTGGAGCAACTTGCGCAAATCCTCGCGGCCGATGCCCACCAGGTCGGTGGCGGTGCGCGCCCGCACCGTCGCCGTTCGCGGCGAGTCGAACACCAGGGCGATCTCCCCGAACACCTCGCCCGGGCCGCGCATCGCCAGCAGGATTTCGCGCTTCTGGCTGATCTTGATGATCTCCACCTCGCCGGTGCGGATCACGTAGGCCATGTCGCCCATGCTGCCCTCTTCGAACAGCACCTCGCCCGCCGGCAGATGGTACTCCCGGACGATCTGGCACAAACTCTGCAAGTCGTCGTCCGGCAGCGCGGCGAAAAGGGGGATTTTGCGGAGGAATTCGTAATTTGCCATGTTAGTGGTCAGTTGATAGTTAATAGTTGATAGTTATCAGTGGGTGCGCCGTCCTTCTTCCCTAGTCCCTGGCCCCTAGAACCTGGCCCCTACCCCGCCCAAGCAATGCGCGGGTCAACTTTGCGCGTCAGGCGATAGACGGCGGGGCGAAAGCCCAGGCGCGGCCAGAAGCGTTGCGCCTCCAGGTTCGTCGTGCGCCAATCGGCGACGCAGACCGCGTAGCCGCCGGCGGCCGCGTCGGCCAGGCCGGCCCGCGTCAGGGCGCGGCCGACGCCCAGCCGGCGCGCTTCCGGCCGCGTCGCCGCGACGTTCAGCACCACCGCCCGATCCGGAATCGACAGGTTATGGTCGGAGTGCGAGGCGGGAAAATAGGCCTGATAGCCCAGCACACGGCCCGACCCGCCGCTCGGCTCCGTCCGTTCGGCCAGCCAGACGTGCACCGTCTCGTCCGTCAGCATCTCGGCAAACCCCTCGCGAATCTCCTGGGCATACTCCGGCAACGCCGCGCCCCACACTGGCGGCCCGGCCAGATGTTGCCGCAGTAGGGGCGACATCTCCTCGACCATCACGTCGCGGTCGTCGGCCGTAGCCCGCCGGATACGCACGCCCTCCGGCAACAAGCCCGGATCGCCGGCGTCCTCGCCGGCCTCCCCGGCCACTAGCGAACGCAGCGCGTGACACTGCTCCTGCCCAAAGCTCAACGCGAACCAGGCCTCCAGCCCTGCCCGGTCGCCGGCCGGCATCATCACGTAGTGGTCGAACGCCCCCAATCGCAACCACTCCGACCCGACCACGGCGTAGAGCTCGCCATAGAGATCGACCGGCGCGTCGGCGGCCAGGGCGTGACCGGCCAATGGAACCCAGGCGTGCCGGCCGCGCAGCGTGTCGAACTGGGCCTCCCCGAGCAAAAAGCCGGCCAGCCGTCCATCGCGCAGCGCGGCCACACCCCGCGACCACGCGCGGTGCCACACCTCGCGCACCGCGCCCAACGCCGTCCGCGGGGTCTCAAAGCGGGCCGGGAGCAGCGGCATGTCGGCGCGGTCGCGCGCGTGCCGCCGGGCCAGCAGTTCGCCCGCTTGGGGCAAAAGCTCTTCGTGGAAGGGAACGATCTCGAACATATAGTGGTTAGTGGTCAGTGGTCAGTGACTAGTCACTGACCACTGACCACTCTCTGTATTTCCGGCCGGTTCAGAAATGCCTTCCGCAACTCCGGCTGCTCCTCCAGTTGCCCGGCGAGATAGTTAATCACCGCCACCGCCCGCGCCCGGTAGCCGGACGCCTGCGCCGGATCCGGCTCCAGTTCGCTGAGGGCCGCCAGCGCCAGCCATTCTGCCCAGCGCGCCCCCTGGCGCTCGGCCTCGTCCAGCGCCTCCCGGTAGGCGGCGCGGGCCTCGTCGAGGCGGCCGAGTTGGCGCAGGGCATCGCCGCGCAGGCGATAGGCCTCTCCCAGTTGCGACGCAAAACCAAATCGGGCCAGATTCGCCACCAGCTGATCGATAGCTGCCAGCACTTCCACCGGACGCTCGGCGGCCAGGGCGATAGTGAGCGCAGTTAGCACGTGAAAGATACCGAGCGGTCCGCCGCGACTGAACTCGGCCGGGCCGGCCCACGCTATCGCGGCCGAAAGGTTATACGCCGCGATTGCGTCGCCCGCGTCAAGGTGGTCGAGCGCCTCCCAGAGAGCCGGAAAAGCCAGCGATTTTAAGCCCTGGCTGAGTCGGGCCCGAATCACCGCCAACCGCTCTCGCTCGGCGGCAAGTTGGCCCAGCCGGCTCAGCAACGAGCGCAGGACGAAGGACATATTCTCGGCCAGGCTGAAGAAGCCGGCCTGCAAGGGAAGCTCGGCGCTTACCCACACCAGGGGCAGCGCCTCGCCAAACCGCCCCTGTTCCATCAAGGCAAAGCCCAGCGCGGCGCTGCCAAATGCCTCGGGCCAGGGACTGCCAATGCGCCGGCCGACGGCCACCGCCTCACGGGCCAGCCTCTCCGCGCCGGTCAGGTCGCCGCGCAGCAGCAAGCCCTGGGCCCATATGCCCAGGATGTCAGCCATCATCGGCTCATTGCCCAACTCCAGCCAGCGCCGGTAGGCCACCTCAAAGGCGGCGAAGGCGTCGTCGGTGCGGCCGACGGTGGCATAGGCGCGGCCGATGTCGTTCAGTACATACGCCTCCAGTTCGGTCAGGTCGTGCTCGCGGGCCAGCGCCAGGGCGCGCTCCCCCTCCTCAACCGCTCGCGCCCCGTCCGGAGCGGCGTTGACGAACAGCAGCAGCCGCGCCCAATGGCCGTAGGCAGCGGCGTCGACGCGGCCGGTGCGCTCGGCCAGGGTTAGGATGCGGTCGGCCAACACGCCGCCGCGCTCGGCGTTGAGGTAAGGTGTCGGCGTCAGGTAGAGCGGGGCCTGGGGCATCAGCCCGCCCAGTTCCAGCGTCGGGCTGTGGCGCTCGCGGCCCAGCCGCTCTAGCTCCTCGTAGTTACGCAGGGCGTCATCGTGTCGCCCGGCAACCTCCAACACCCGGCCGCGCCGCCGGTACAGTTCGACCACCTGCGCTTCGTCAACGGCCTCCGGCGTCACCCGGCAGATGTCCAGCGCGCGGCTGAGGTGCTCCAGCGCCTCGACGTTGGCGTAGAGGCGCGCCGCCGCCTCACCGGCCAGCGCGTAGTAGCGCACCGCCCTGGGCCAGTCGCGGCACTCGGCGAAGTGGTAGGCCAGCCGCGGCGCCTCATCCGTCAGCCGGTCGGTGTAGAGCGCCTCGATGGTCTCGCCCACCCGCCGGTGGTAGCGGCGGCGCTGGCGCAACAGGATAGTCTCATAGGCCGCGTCGCGCGTCAGGGCGTGGCGAAAGGCGTACTCCGCCTCAAAGCCGGAGCCGGCCGGCCGCACCAGGTCGGCCTGGGCCAGCCGCTTCAGGTGTTCGTCAAGCGCCGCCTGCGGCTTTTCGACGATGCGTTCCAGCACGCGGAACGGGAAAGAGCGGCCGATGACCGACGCCAGTTGCAGCGTCCGGCGCACCTCCGGCTCCAGCTGGTCGATGCGCGCCGTCAGCAATGCCTGCACGTTGCCCGGCAGGCCGATCAGCGCCACGACCTGCTCTACATCCGCGTTCGTGTCCCAGTGAAGCCCCCCATCCGCATCTGAGGAACCCGCATCTGAGGATGCGGACTCTGTTGGGTAGCTGCCGCTTGCTCCCCCCCGCCGCAACACGCCGCTGTCCAGTAGCGTCCGCACCGTCTCCTCGACGAAGAACGGGTTGCCCTCCGCCTTGCGCTGGATGAGTTCGCAGACGGCGTCCGGCACTTCGGCGTCGCCGAGCAGTTCGCGCAGCAACACGCGGCTGTGATCATCCGACAGCGGCTCCAGGTAGATAGAGGCGCAATACTCCGGGTACTCCAGTTGCGCTTCCAGATAGAGTTGCCAGCCAGGCGTGTTCCAATCCGGCCGCATGGCGAACAGGAACAAGATGGGGTATTTACGCACCAGCGGCAGCAGGTAGCGCAGCGCTTCCAGCGAGGCCGTGTCCGCCCAGTGCACGTCGTCGATGACATAGACCACCGGCCCCTGGCTGGCCTGCACCTGGGCCATCTGCTCCAGCACCGACCGCAACTCGCGCTGGAATGCCTCTCCATCCCCCAGGTGCGACGCGCCGTCCCCGGCGCGTTGCACCTCACCCAACAGAAACCCGAACACCCGGTGCATCCGCTCATGCAGCGCCGCGGGGTAGGCGCTGATGAGCGCCTCCAGGCGTTCGTGGATGACGGCCGGTGGGTCGGTCTCCCGGATGCCGCAGTAGGTGCGCACCTGCCGCTTGAGCATGTCGTAGGGGCGGCTGGCCCCAAAGGAGAGGGCCACAAACTCCGACCAGCCGCGCCACAGCGGGTCGATGTCCCCGAAGGCCGCCGCCAACTGGTCGCGCCACACCTGGCGTACCTCGGCGATGAGGCGGCTCTTGCCCAACCCGGCCTCGCCGATCAGGTAGCAGATGCGGCTCTGGCCTTCCTTCAGCTCCATCAGGATGTCGCGCAGCCGGGCGATCTCGCGGTCGCGGCCGACCAAGGGAACCTGGATACCATCCAGCCCGCGCAGCCGGCCCGGTTGCGGCTCCAGCCCCAACACCCGGTAGGCGTGAACCGGCTCTTCCTTGCCCTTCACCTCGATGCCGCCCAGATCCCACACGTCGAACAGCGGAGCGATGAGGCGGTAGGTGTCTTCGGCGATCTGGACGGTTCCCGGCGCGGCGGTCTGTTCCATACGGGCCGCCACGTTGATGGCGTCGCCCATGGCCGTATACTCGCCCGCCTGGCCCGTACCCATCTCGCCCACCACCACCGGCCCCGTGTTGATGCCGACGCGCACGTTGAACTCCAGGCCGTAATCCTGCTCGAACTCGCGGGCGAAGGCGCGGATGCCGTTAACGATGCCCAGGCCGGCCAGCACCGCCCGCTGGGGGTCATCCTCGTGGGCCTGAGGCGCGCCGAAGAAGGCCAGCACCGCGTCGCCCATCAAGCGGGCGATCATGCCGCCATACTCCTCGACGGGCGAGATCATGTACCGGAAGGCCTCGTTCATCACTTCGGCCCACTCTTCCGGGTCGAAGCGGCCGGCCAGCGAGGTGGAGCCGACCACGTCGCAGAAGAGGACGGTGATGACGCGGCGCTCGCCAACGACCGCCTTCCCGCCCCCGGCCCCACCCGATGGAAAGGGGGCAGCGGTGTCAGCAGCGCGGCCAGATGGCGCGGCGTTCGGCGGTCGGCCGAAAGTGTCCATTAGCGACGGCGGGGGATGATGAAGTCCTCATCCTCGTAGCACCACATCCACTCTTCGCCACCCTCCATGGACATCACCACGGGGTGGCCGGCCTCCTTGGCGTGGCGCGAGGCGTGCTTATTCTGGGAACTGTTGCAGCAACCTACGTAGCCGCAGGTCAGACACACGCGCAAGTGAATCCAGGTTGCCCCCATTTTCAGACAGTCTTCGCAGCCGACAGTCCTCGGCTCCACCTGCTGGAGTTGATCCACATGCACGCAATTGGTGGGGCGTTTCAGTTCGCCCGCCTTCACCCGGCGGACGGCGTCCTGGACGAGCGCAGCATCGTTCATTCGATCTCTCCTCTACGGTTAACCTGCTGGCGGCCACAAAAGCCCGGCTACATCCGGGCCGCGGCGTCGATCGGCGCGAGTGTACGCGGATTGAGAAGCACTGTCAAACTGCCCCTTGCCCACTTTTCTCGTTCGCTATAATAGGATCGTCCGTCAGCCGTCGCCGCCTACACCGCAAGCACGGTGGGCTTACAGGGTATACAGTGGGTTCGCCGTGCGCCCACAGAGTGCACACAACGCACGAGAGAAAAACCTATGGCTATTCTTTCCGATACGCCCAAGGCGTGGCGACCGACCTGGAGCGCCCGCCTGTTGAACCTATTTGGGCCGCTGGTCTTCTCCGGCAGTCGCCCCGACGACAGCGAGGAGGAACGGCTGCGCAAGGCGCAACTGATGGGCGGCAGCCTGCTGCTGCTGCCCGTGGCCGTCACCTGGGCCGCTCTCTACGCCCTCTACCATGAGCCACTGGCCGCGGGCATCACCCTGGGCTACGCGGCGATCATGCTGGGGGCGATGGTCTACCTGGCGCGGGCCGGCCGGCGCGCGCCGCTGGGGTTCATCCAATGGTTCTGCCCGATCCTGCTGCCGTTTCTGCTCACGATCGTCCTGGGCGGCATCGCCCAATCGAGCGCGCTCATCCTCGGCGCGCTCATGTCCCCCCTCGGCGCGATGCTCTACCACAACCGCGACGCGGCCACGCGCTACTTCGTCGCCTACGTCCTCCTGATCGTCGTGACCAGCGCCATCAACCCTTACCTGCGGCACGACAACAACCTGCCCGAATGGCTCATCCTGACCCTCTTCGCGCTCAACGTCATCATCGTCTCCAGCCTGGCCTTCTTCCAGACCCGCGCCTTTGTCCACCAGCGCGACAACGCCCTGTGGATGCTGCGCCTGGAACAGGAAAAAAGCGAGGCCCTGCTGTGTAACATCCTCCCTGAATCCATCGCCGGCATCCTGAAGAATGACCAGCGCACCATCGCCGAGCGCTTCGACGCGGTCAGCATCCTGTTCGCCGACGTGGTCGGCTTCACGCCCCTCTCGACCACCGTCGAGGCGGCCGAGATGGTGAACCTGCTCAACGAGATCTACACCCACTTCGACAACGTGGTGGACAAGTACGACCTGGAGAAGATACGCACGATGGGCGACGGTTACATGGTCGCCTCCGGCGTGCCCACGCCCCGCCCCGACCACGCCCATGCCCTGGCCGGCGCAGCGCTGGAGATGATGGACTTTCTGAAAAGCTGGGCCTCGCCGCGCGCCGCGGAGATTCAGTTCCGCATGGGCATCAACACCGGGCCGGTGCTGGCCGGGGTCATCGGCCGCAAGAAGTTCAGCTACGACGTGTGGGGCGACCCCGTCAACATCGCCAGCCGCATGGAATCGCACGGCCAACCGGGCAAGATTCAGGTCGGCCGTCCCACCTACGAACTGATCAAGGACGATTTCATCCTGGAGCCGCGCGGAACCATCGACGTGAAAGGCATCGGCGAGATGGAGACGTGGTTTCTGCTCGGCCGGCGTTGAGTAGGGGCGCACCTACGTGTGCGCCCTGGGGCTGCGTGTGCGCCCTGGGGCTGCGTGTGCGCCCTGGGGCTGCCTGTGCGCCCTGGGGCTGCCTGTGTGCCCTAGGGCTGCGTATGTGCCCTAGGGCAGACACGCCGGTCTGCCCCTACTATTGTAAGCGCAGCAACGGCCACCTATACTCCCTGACATCTCACCCGAGGCAAAGATCGTGACACATTTTGTAACAAAACGCGCGCCGGCCGTCGCTCTCCTGATCGCCCTCCTGCTGTTGCCCGCCTGCGCCGGTCAGGAGGCCGCGCAGCCGACCATCGCCCCCACGACGGGTGCGGCGGCCGCGACAGCCGCCGACACCGTCGCCGACGCCGCCACCGTCGCCACGCCCCTACCGGCCACTGTCCCGGCGGCGACACCCTTGCCGACCGCCACCCTCGCGCCTGATCCCGCGACGGTTGAGGCCGCCGCGTCGCCGGCCGCCCCGACCGCGGCCGCCACCCGTACCGGCGCAAACTACGTCCTGAGCCTGCCGCGCGAGGCGGCTGTGCCCGCTGATTGGCTGATGAACCCACCGCCCGACTTCCAGACGCGCTCGCCGGGGCCGGGCGATACCTACCGCTTCGCCTGCCTGGAGTTGCCCGCCCGCAGCACCGGCCTGGCGACCGTTGGCTACCGCAGTCTGGAGGGGCTGCCCAGCGTCGCCATCGAGTACGCCGTCTATCCGTCGGCGACCGAAGCCGGCGCGGCGCTGGCCGACATGCGCCAGGCGGCATCGGACTGCATCGAGTTCACCATCGGCGAGGGGGACAATGCGATCCAGGCTGCCTTCGCGCCGCTGGACTTTCCCGCGCACGGGGATGACAGCTTCGCCATGGCGCTGACCACCAGCGGCCCGACCACTGGCGATCTGCTGACCCACGTCATCAAGATTCAGCGCGGCCACGTGGTCATCGGCATCAGCCACGCCGCCGCCGCCAGCGGCCCGCTGCCCGACACGGCGCTGACGGAGTCGTTGGCGCAATTGGCCGTGGAGCAGATCGATGCGCTGACCGGCGAGTAGCCGCCGTTCGTAGTCAGACCATTCATTGCCGTTCTTCGCGCAAGGAGGGGCAAGAACGGCAATGAATGGCCTGACTACAAGCCGCGTCTCGCTACCCACGCAACTCGCGCAGGTTGTCGCGAATCATATAGAGCACCACCGCCGCCAACCCACCGATGATGATCCACTGCCAGAACTCGATGAACAGGATGACGGCGCAAATGATGGCCAGCAGGATGATGACCGTCAGCAGAAAACGGGCCAGATGCCCGCGGGCCAGCGCGTCAACCGTGCCGAAGATCAGCGCGGCGGCGATGGCCCAGGCGATCCAGTGTGGCGGCGTGGTGATGAGCAGATAGCCGAACGACATCATCGCCAGCGCGCCGCTCAGCGCCGCCCAGATCTCCATCGACCGCCGCAACTGCACCGGCGGCGCCGGGTGGTGGGGGTGGCGCAGGTGGGCGTGCGGCGGCCCCAGGTCGCCCCGCTCCACCCGCCCCAGGAAGTCGCTCAGCGCCAGCCGCGTCTCCGATAGCTCCGTCTCGCGGGCGATCAGGGCCTGGAAGGCGCGTTGTTTATCCAACAGGTCGCGCGTGCGGCTCTGGTGGAGTGTGCTGAAGTAGTCGGTCGCCTTCAGCGCCTCCACGTCGAGGGCCACATCGCGCAGCGTTTCCCGCTCCGTCTCGATCTCCTGGCGCACTTTCCGCAGTTCGTCGCTTACCTCGCCGATACGCTCGCCCAACTCATCGGCCAACACGTGCGGCGGGAAAAGCTTGTCCACGCCGGCCCAGCCCAACGGGTCGTACCACGACATGCGGATGCTGCCGTCCCGGTTGTACTTGGGGCCGGAGGGCGCGCGCTCGCCGCCGAGCCGATCCTGTGTGTCCAGCCCCCACAGACCGCGGTAATTGTTGACCCAGGGCACGCTGTCAGAGATGAGCACCGGCGTCCAGGCCAGCGGTTGGCCCGGCCCGATGGCCGCGCCATCGCCGCGCGCGTAATCGACGAAGGGCACGCTGATCAGACTCTCGATGCGCCGCGCGGCCGCCTCCGGGTCGCCCTGGCGCAGCGTCTCCGACCAGAACTTGCGCACGGCGTTCAGCACGTTCTTGACCGGCGTCAGAAAGGCCGGTTCGATGTTCATCATGTACTCGCCCGGCTCGAAGTAGCTGCCGTGAGAACCCGCGCCCGCGAAGAGAATGGGGTGATTGCCCTCGCGGAAGAGCAGCGGGTCGTCGAAGCGGCGGCGCAACTCGTCCCCCCTGAAGTCGTGGGAGGCATAGGCCACCCACATGGGCCGGGCCGCCTCCCCCTCGGCCTGGTAGAGGAAGATGAGCGCCTGCTCCCAGTCGGCTTCGTGGTCGTTGACGCCATAGAAGCCGGAGCGCCAGTTGTTCATGGGGTAGAAGTACAGGTAGTGGAGGACGATCCAGCCCCCCTCGCGCACAACGCGGCCGTAGTAGACCGGGCGATTGTCGCGCCGGTCCAACTCGCGCATCTTCACCTCACCCGCGGCGGCCGTGCCGCCGGGCAGCGTGCCGCGCACGGCCAGCGACAGGTCGAAGAAGGCGTCGCCGATGCGCGAGATGAGCGGAACCCGCGCCAGCCGGGCGGGAGCCTTGAAGGGCGGCCGGTCGGGCCGGGTGATCCAGCGCTGGTACTCCAGCGGCGACAGCGGCTCGCTCACGAAGCGCAGAAAGAGGACGTGGCCGGCCGGCAAGCTGTCATAAGTTGCCAGCTTCTCCAGCGTCAACTCCCCCTCCTTGACCAACTCGTTCAGCTTCTTGTCCGCCGTCAGCTCCCACAGGCTGGAAGCGCGCACGTACTCATCCACCGCGCGCGGGAAGAACAGCTCACCATAGGTGAAGCGGACGATAGGCTCATACTCGCGCAGCAGTTCCAGATCGTTCACGCCGGCCTCCGCGGGTTCTCTGACCGGCGCTCGAAGGCGATCTGCACACTGCGCTCGTTCAGGTAGAAAACAGCGATGACGTGGATGACCATGTTCACATACTGCGGTTCATCTACCAGGTAAAGTCGGATGTTGTAGGCCAGACCGATGCCGATGATGAGCATCGTCCCGATCCATGCCCAACGCAGGCGAAACCATAGGCCGAGAATGAGGATCAGCAGGACGGCGATGACGATCAGACTGATCAGCATCAGCACGCTGTCTCGCGGATGGAGACTCAGCAGCAGCTTCAGGATACCGACCGAGTCGCGGAACTGCGTGGCGATCTGCCGGAGCAGTAGCGTGGGGTAGCCAAATTGGATGCGGATGATATCGAGCACCGCCGGGAGGGCCATCAGCAAGAGCAGCAGCATGATGGCGTAGAGACCAAACGGCCGCCGGCCGGCAGCGCGGGCCTCAGGGTGTATCGTCTCTTTCTGCAAATCGCGACCTCCTCGTTGGAAACCGCAGCAATGATAGACGATTACGCTCTAACGGGCACGCCACGAAGTGCGACCCACTTTCCGAAGTGGGTTGCACTTGTGGCCGCCCACCTGTCAGGTCTCAAATCGTCACTTGCCAACTCAATAACCCTATGCCACAATTCTGGCGCTGCAACATCAACAAATCTGTCTGTATGGTAGATAACAATGAAAACACACCGTAATCTTATTCTGCTGTTGCTTCTCCCCTTGCTCCTCCTCGCCGCGAAGGTGGCGCGCGCCGACACGGTGCACGTCGTCGAGCCGGGCGACACGCTGTGGAGCATCTCCGTCAAGTACGGCGTCAGCATGGAGGCCATCGCCGAGGCGAATGACCTGGAGAATATCCGTGTTGTGAGTATCGGCCGGTCTCTGATCATTCCTGGCGTCAGCGGCCCGTTGGGCGCGCCCACGCCGACTCCCCGCCCCCCGGCCACCCCGCGCCCCTACACCATCCCGGCTAGCGCCGTGGCGACCGAGGGCGGCGTCATCCACACCGTCGAGGCGGGCGACACGCTGTATCGCATTTCCGTGATCTACAACATCACGATGGACGCCATTGCCGAGGCCAATGAACTGGCCGACCGGCGCATCGTCGCCATCGGCCAGAAGATCTTCGTGCCCGGTGCGTCTCTACCGACGACGGCGACCGCCACCGCAGCGGCCACCAAGCCAGACACCGTTCCGGCGGTCACCGCGACCCCGGCCCCTGCCGCCAACCTGTTCAAGAACGGCAGCTTCGAAGGCCCGTGGTACTTCTCCGGCTACAACGAGCTTCAGGTTCCGGAAGGCTGGCTGCTGACGACCGACGAAGGGCCTAACGAGCTCGTCCCCGGCGACGGCGGGCTGTTCGCCCGGCCGGAAGTGCGCGTGGTCGATACGGGATCGTTCCCGGAGGACGAGCAGCAGCTGTTCATCTTCAGCGGCAGCCACACCGTCAAGGCGTTCAAGGGGTATGCGCCGACGTCGTTCGCCATGTTCCAGGACGTGTACCTGCAACCCGGCCGCTACCGGATGACGCTCAACTTCTTCCCCGATCTCGTCGCCAATTACAATGACAACGGCAATCGCGTCTGGGCCACCGATCCGCTGTCGGGCGAGATGCGCATCATCCACAACGACGGCGGCAGCGGTTGGACGACGGTCAGCGTCGGCCAGCGCAACACGCGCGTCTACGAGTTCTCGGTCAGCCAGCCCGGCGCGGTGCGACTGGGCGCGGCATTCCGCAACCGCTTCGGCATCGCCAACAACGGCTGGTTCCTCGACGACTGGCGCCTGGAACGCATCGGTTAGGAAAGAGCTCACGCCAAGCACGCAAAGATTACCAAGAACGCAAAGAACCCTTTTCTTCTTTGCGTTCTTGCCATTCTTTGCGTACTTGGCGTGAGCTCTTTTAGCCCTCAACCAAAGGAGCGATGCAGTCGGCCGTGTCGTTCTGGGGGCGGTTGACGGCGGTGCTGACCGGGTAGGCAACCAGGCGCGCCGGGCCGGCCGGCCGCAACAGGTGGTTAAGCTGGTCGGCGGCCGTCGCCGGATCGAGCCACATACTGTGGTCCTCCGGCTCCAGGATGACCGGCATGCGGTTGTGGATCGACTCCATCAGCGCGTTGGGCGTCGTGGTCAGGATGGTGCACGTCTCCAGCAGCCCGCCGTCGGCCGACTGCCACACCTCCCACAGCCCGGCCAGCGACATCACCCCCCGCCCTGCCTCGTGGATGTACATCGGCTGCTTGCGCCCGTTCTCCTGCCGCCACTCATAGAACCCCGTGGCCGGAATGAGGCAGCGGCGGCGCTTGAACGCGGCGCGAAAGGCGGGCTTGTCGGCCGCCGTCTCGGCGCGGGCGTTGATCATCTTTGCGCCCATCGACGGGTCTTTGGCCCACGACGGGATCAGGCCCCATTGAAAGTGTGTCCACTCGCGCTCCCCAGCCGGCGACAGCCGGACGGCGGCGACGGGCTGGGTGGGCGCGATGTTGTAGCGGGGAGCCAGAAACGGAACTTCGGGCAACTGATAATGGGCCGCCACCTCTTCCCCGGTGGCCGCCAGCGAAAATCGGCCGCACATGCGTTTCCTCCACTTCCCGGCGGTGGGCAAACCGCCGGGTCTAGACGACCGGCTCGCGCTGTGGCTCGGGCCGGGCGGACGAACGCAGCAGCGCGCCGGACGACAGCGGGTCGAACCCGGCCGGCCAGCGCGTGCTCGCGTCGTAACGGGCGCCATTCAGATTCGTGTCTTGCAGATTCGTCTCGCGCAAGTCAGTCCCGACCAGATTCGACTCGCGCAGGTCGGTGCTGCGCAGATTGGCCCGGCGCAGATCGGCCCGGCCCAGGTCGGCCAACCACAGCTTGGCCGCCCGCAAATCCGCGCCGTTCAGGTTGGCCTCGCGCAGATTCGCGCCGGCCAGATCGGCCCGGCTCAGGTCGCGCTGCATCGCGCCCTGGTTGACAATCTCCCACACCAGCCGCCACTTCGGGTCGATCTGGGTGAGCTCAGATACCTGGGTATTGCGCAGGTCGGTCCAACTCATCTTGGCCCGGCTGAAGTCGGCCTTAGTCAGATCGGCCCCGTTCAGGTTCGCGCCGCTCAGGTTCGCCTCGCGCGCGTCCGCCCCGGCCAGCGCGGCGCGGCTAAAGTTGGCCCCGCTCAGGTTGGAACCGCTCAGGTCGGCGGCGGTCAGGTCGGCGCGGGCGAAGTTGGCTTTGGTCAGGCTGGCGCGGCTCAGGTCAGCGCGGCTCAGGTCGGCCTCGCTCAGATCGATCTCGCGCAAGTCGCGGCCGGCCGCGCCGCGGTTGACGATCTCCCAGGTCAGCCGCCACTTGGGATCGAGTTGGGTGCGATCGTCGATACGCGCTTTGTAGAGTTTGGCGCGGCGCAGGTCGGCGCGGGTGAGCCGGGCGGCTGAGAGGTCGGCCTCCCATAAACGGGCCGCGCGCAAATCCGCGCCCCACAGATCAACGTCGCGCAGGTCGGCGCGGCTCAGGTCGCGCCCGGCCGCGCCGTGGTTGACGATCTCCCAGGCCGTGCGCCACTTGGGGTCTAGCTGCGTGACCTCATCGATGAGCATGCCCGCCAGGTCGGCCTGGTTCAGGCTGGCTCCGGTCAGGTCGGCCCCGGTAACGACGGCGTGGCTCAGGTCGGCCCCGGTCAGGTCGGCCCCGGCCAGCCTGGCCTCGACCAGCAGCGCCCGCTTCAGGTCGGCCCCGGTCAGGTCGGCCCCGGTCAGATCCGCCCCGGTCAGGTCGGCCTCCTGCAGCACGGCCTGCTTCAGATTGGCCTCGCGCAGGTTGGCTCCGGACAGATCCATGCCCCGCAGAACAGCCTTGCGCAAGTTAGCGCCCTGGGCATTCTTGTCGGCCGCCAGCCGCTCGCGCAGGTGAGCAACGTCCGGCCCCCAGCCATTGTCGCCAGTCGCCGGCGGCGAGGGCGGCGTTGGGACGGGCGCGATGGCCGGCTCGGCCGCGCGCGCCTGCAACAGTTGCTCGACGGCGAGTTGTTGCTGCTGCTGCTGCTCCTGCATGGTCCAGCGCAGGGCGCGCAGTTGCTCGTCGTTGAGGTCCTTCTGGCCCTTCAACTGGTTGTCGAGCTGGCGCTGTGTGGCCCGGCGCACGCCCGAAAGGATGATGGCGGCGATAATGCCGGCCGCCAGCAGGGCTATAAGACCGCCTATTAGGGTAAAGAGGAGTGCCTGGGCTACGCTCATCGGTTACATGTCTCCACAATACAACAATGCCAAGTGGTGGGGCCACTTATACTCTGCCCCATTCTAGCATTGATTCACCCGAGACGAGTAACCGCGATCGCAGAAATTACGACCTTGTCACGCCCTCTTTGCCCATTTTTCACGCGCCCAGACGCAGATGCATAAAGGGCTTCTGCCGTTCGCAGGGGTGGTCGTCATCGAGGTGACGCCAGTAGTAGCTGTTGCCGCCGTTCGCCATCAGCCGGCGAACGCGGAGAATGACTTTGCCGCCACACTTGGGGCAGCGGGCTTCGGTGGGCGCTGCCTGGGAGGCAGTGATGATGGTCCCGAAAGACGATACTGCTGTCTTCACGGTCCTGGCTCCTATGGACGTGGTGCGCTGCCACGCGGGGCTCAACTGGCGGCGCTTTATCCGGCGAGGCAGTACACTACAACAGACAGACAGACGGAGCCTCGACCTGGCTTAGAGACGCACAGAATAGTAGCCCGCGCACGGCGCGACAGGGACTATTTATTCAGTTGTGGTACTACTCGATAGGTATGATTATCTATTACTGATGCCGGCGACTATATCATACTTTAGTACTATTGACAATAAGTAATCTTGCCAATTTGGGCAATTTCTCTCTGTAATCGAGGCTTATACGTGTTAATTCGGCAGTATAAGGCAGGGCGCTAATCCACACCGTAGCAGCGCTGTTTTCACCACCTGACTCAACCGGATAGTGTCGATTAGCGCAGCGATCAGCTTCCCTCTCATTGTTTGGCGGCGCGGCGCAATTCGACTACAATGTGTCCAGCGTGTGCTGGAACTGTCTGTCCGCTGCGCCGGTTTGTTCGATCGCCACAGGAGGCCAGACGTGGCTCGACGAAACAGTCTACTTCTGTTGCTCCTCGCGTCCCTGACGTTATTGTTGGCCGCGTGCATGGCCGACATCGACCAGACGATCACCTTTCTGGCCGATGAACGATGGGAGGTCAACCTGCTGATCGCCTTCCCGGCCGAGGTCGCCCCGCTGGCCGCCGGCAGCGTCGATAGCGAGCTGACCACCCTGGAACAATCGATCGAAAGCCAGGGCGGCGCGCTGGACTGGGAGCGGCGCAATGACGAAAACGGGAACCTGACCTACACCGTGGACACCAGCGGCCAGGGGTACGACATGTTGCGCGACGTGGTCGGCGACGTTCAGGTGGCGACCGAGACGCGCAACGGCGAACGTGTCATCGCCTTCACCTACTTGCCCGGGTCGGACTTGGAGTTAGCCAGCAGCTACACCATGACGCTGGTCGGCGGCGAGATCATCTCCAGCAACGGGATCGAGACCGGCCGCGGCCAGGTGCAGTGGCAGAACCCCGCCGGGACGATGGAGGCCGTGCTGACGGAGCAGTCGGCGCTTGGCGCGAATTGGCTGCTGCCGGCGCTCATCGGGCTGGTCGTCCTGGCGCTGGTGGGCGCGGCGGTGTTCTTGCTGTCGCGGCGACGTTCGGCCGGGCGGGCCGCCGCGCCGGCCTGGAGCGCGCTGCCGCCCGAGGCGCCGCCCACCTACCTGACGCCGGAACCGCCGCGCCCCCCTACGCCCGCGGCCCCCGCCCCACCGGCCGGCCAGTTCTGCACCCAATGCGGCGCGTCCTTGCGGCCAGGAGCCAAGTTCTGCGCCGCCTGTGGCAACCCCGTCGCGCCCAAACCCTACTGAACCCTGGAGAACCGCCCCATGCTCTGCCCCAACTGCCACCAGGAGAACCGTTCCGATTCCCGCTTCTGCCAATTCTGCGGCGCGACGATGGCCGCCACCGGCCCGGCCGTCAGCCCAGCCGCATCACCTGCCCCGCCGGCTGTCCCTGCCCCCAAGTGGCCGCCGCCGGCCGCCGCGCCGGCGGCGACACCCGTCCCGGCGTCCACCCCCGCCCCGCCCGCCCGCGTCGGCGGCCAGCCTATCGGCCAGCTCGGCTCCGGCGGCACGACCCTCGGCAACATCTGGACGCCCTTCGCCGGCTATGGCACGCGCGGGCGGCACGCCTCCTGGCTGCTGGACAATCTGGGCCACCGCGCCAACGACCTGCACCAGGCCGTCACTGAGCGCTTCCAGCAGCGCGCCGTGCCCAACGCCGACATGGGCTGGCAGCAGTTGACCGCCCAGGGCATCATCGTGGAGCGGCGGCCGTTCTACTTCGTGCGCCGGGGTATCACCACCGTGGCCCTCTACATCGCCCAGTTCGGCCGCGACCTCTACATCTCTCAAGTGACCTACGTCAAAAGCCCCATCAGCAACCTGCGCGTCATCGTCCTGGCGCTGATGATCCTCTTCCAGCTATTCTTCATGTTCGGCTTCAGCAACGCCCTGGCCGGAACCGTCAGCACCGGCGCGTTCGGCCTGCCCAGTTTCGACTCGAGCGGCCTTATCTTCCTGCTGTGCTTCGTCGGCCCGCTGGCCTCGCTCAACATGCTGGCCCTGCTGCTGGGAGCCATCTTCAGCGTCTACAAGTACTTCACTGAAAAGGATATCCTCGCCATTTTGCGGCGGCGGTCGAACGAGTTCCAGCAGGATGACACCGTCGCCCTGGAAAAAGCAGTCGAAGAAACCGTCCGGCAAGCGCTGGACAAGATCGGCATCCCCACCAACGTCATGCCGCCGTCGGTCGAAGCCACCTACGGCTCCCGCCCGCGACTGATCTAGGGGCCAGGGGCTAGGGACTAGGGATAGGGACTAGACTTACACTGACCTACTGAATACTGAATACTGTTTACTGCTTACTGCTTACTGACCACCCATGCCCCTCCCCGCCCCCACCCCCCTCCACATTCTGCCGGCCCCCGCGGGGGGGCTAGAGACGGCGCTGTTCGGCTTCCAGTTGCCCTACCTGCCCGATTTCCTGACCGACTACACCCTGCTGGCCGACCGGCCGGCCGAACGTATCGGCGAGGCGTTGGGGCGCATGGTGCGCTTCGTCCTTGGCCTGCGCAAGTACCACGGCAGCGCCTACGCCCTACGCTACGTGGCCCGGCCGGAGCGAGGCCAGACGGACGTGTACGTGCTGGGCCGGCTGGCGGGGCCGCCGGGCCGCGTCCAGGCCACCGCCGCCCAGGCCGCAGCCGATCTGGCCGTCCATCTGGTGTCCCATCGACTGACCGCTCTGCCGTTGGCCGCCGGCCATGCCGAGGGGCAAGGCCCGGCCCTACGCGACGCCCTCTTCCCCTTCGACCGTCCGCCCACCGTGGTCGAGATCAGGCAGCAGGAGGACGTTGTGCCGCTGCTGACGATCCAGGAAGAAGCCTACGTCATCTACCCCTACTGGTCGCCGGCCGGGGCGTTCCTGGAGCCATTCGAGAGCCTGCTGCGCCAGCCCCATCCGGCGGCCATCAGCATCTACCTGGAGCCGACCGAACTGACGCCCGGCGAGCGCGCGGCCCTGTTCGAGGCCGCCCACCTGGCCGAGACGGTAGCCGACCTGGAGCGGCGCACCATGTCGGACGCGACCGCCCGGCGGCTGCGCGACCCCGGCGCGGAACTGGTCGGCCGCCTCTACAACGCCTATCGCAAATCGCTCGACGAGCCGTTCCTGCTGGTCGTCCAGGTGGCCGGGCCAGACCCCAACACCGTCTGGACGGTGGCCCGCGGCGTCGGCGCGGCCATCAGCGCCGCGCCCGACCTGACAGGCGTTGGGACGCCGGGCAGGTCTGGCGAGGCCGACAACCGCCGGCTGCCCAGCCAGGCCGAGGTCATCGTCCCGCGCACGGAAGCCGAGGCCGCCGCCGCCCGCCGCGCCTTCACCACGTTGACCTACCGCCCCTGGGCCCCCAGCCGGGCCACGCCGGGCAAGGAGCGTCTGCCCTATCTGGCCGGCGCGGAGGGCGCGGCGGCGGCCTTCCGCTTCCCCATCAGCGTGCGCGGCGGCGTGCCGGGCATCGCCGTGCGCCAGCCGCCGCCCGATTTCGAAGTTGGCCCGCGCCAGGACAGGGCGGCGGCCGACGAGTTGCACCTCGGCGCGCTGCGGCGCGGCGGCGCGGTCACCGTCAAGCTCAAGGCGCTCTCCCGCCACGGCCTCATCACCGGCTTCACCGGCTCCGGCAAGACCAACACCGTCCTCTACCTGCTCGACCAGTTGTGGCGGCGCCACCGGCTGCCCTTTCTGGTCATCGAGTCGGCCAAGAAGGAGTACCGCGGCCTGTTGCGCCAGCGCGGCTTCGAGTCGCTGCTCATCTTCACGTTGGGCGATGAGACGGCCGCTCCCTTCCGGCTGAACCCGTTCGAACTCATGCCCGGCGTCCGGCTGGAGGCGCATCTGGGCCGCCTGCAGACGTGCTTCAACGCCGCCCTGCCCCAGTTTGGCATCTTGCCCTCCATCATTCAGGAAAGTCTCGACCAGGTCTATCGCGACAAAGGCTGGCGCTTCACCGACCGTGGCGGCGAGAAGGACGCCCTCTTCCCGACCATGCGCGACTTCTTCCGCACCGCTGTGCGCGTCTCCGAAGGGCGCGGCTACGCCGGCGAGACGTACCAGAACATCCGCGCCGCCGTCGGCGGGCGCATCGGCGGGCTGCTGTTGCACAGCAAGGGGCGCATGTTCAACACCCAGCGCTCCTACCCGCTGGACGCGCTGATGAACCGCCCCGTCATCCTGGAACTGAATGACTTGAGCGCCGACGACAAGGCGCTGACGATGATGTTCCTGCTGATGCTGCTGCGTGAATACCGCGAGTTGCACCCCGCCGCCGGCCTGCAACACGTCACCGTCATCGAGGAAGCCCACAACGTGATGGGCAACGTGAAGGCCACCGGGCCTTCGGAGGTGTCGGCCGACACCAAGGGGCAGGCCGTCCAGGCCTTCGCCGACCTGCTGACCGAGGTGCGCGCCTATGGCGAGGGTATCCTCATCTCCGACCAGAGTCCGGAGAAGTTGCTGCCCGACGCCGTGCGCAACACCAACCTGCAAGTCGCCCACCAGTTGCGCGATGCTAAAGACCGCGAGGCCATCGGCCGGGCGCTCATCATGGACGAGGCGCAGCGCGACTACCTGGGCAAGTTGCGCGTGGGCGAGGCGGCCGTTTTCCTGACCGGCATGGAAAAGGCGACCTTCATGCAGGTTCCCCCCTACAAGGATGAGACGGGCATCGACCGGCCGGCGACCGACGCCGACGTGAGCGCCCACATGGCCCGCTACCTGGCCGAGCACCGCGCCGCCCACCTGCCGTTCGACGGCTGCCGCTTCTGCACCAGCCCGTGCCGCTACGTGGAACTGCTGGAGCCACAGACGCGCGAGCCGGAGCTGCACGAGCAGTTTGTGCTGGCCCTGCGCGGCTTCGACGAGCGGCCGGAGCCTGAGGCGTGGCCGGAGAACTGGCGGGCCGTGGCCGGCGTCTGCGCCCGAGCCGCCCGCGCCGCCGCCCAGAACCATCCCGATGCCGCCTACTGCTTCCTGGCCCAGGAGATCGATTTCCCGTTCACCGAGCACATGCGCCGGGAGTTTATCAAGGCTTATGAAAGCCTACCGTAGGGCAATTTGCCCAATCACCCAACAACAGGAGTAACTGAAATGAACACCGTTTCCTGTCCGAATTGTGGTCATCCGAACGCCGACACGGCCAAATTTTGCGCCAAGTGCGGCATGAAGCTGTCGCCGCCGGAGACACTCGTCTTCACCCCATCCGAACCAACCGGCGCGCGCGCCCCCGACCCCGCGCCCATCCCGCCGCCTGCCCGT
The DNA here is from genome assembly GCF_041918635.1 of Promineifilum sp. (SeqCode). NCBI lineage: Bacteria > Bacillati > Chloroflexota > Ardenticatenia > Promineifilales (SeqCode) > Promineifilaceae (SeqCode) > Promineifilum (SeqCode) > Promineifilum sp. (SeqCode). The sequence goes on along the minus strand of NZ_JAYRVJ010000152.1, from coordinate 14,028 downwards.
CCCGCCGCGCCGCCCATGACACCTAAAGAACAGGCAGGCTTTTCACCGTCGCCCGCGCCCGCCTACACCCCACCGCCGGCCTTCACCCCGACCCCGGCCGCGCCCTACAGCCCGCCGGCAGCCGCCGGCCCAGTTAGCACGTCCGGCCATCGTTTTGTCGCCATGGGCACTATCGCCGGGCTGGCTAACATTCTGGCCGTCGTGTCGGCCGTGCTGGGCTTCCTGGGCGGGCTGATTTTCGGCTGGCAGGGCATCGGCGGCCCCATTGGCATTCTCGGTGGTCTGGTGTTGGGCGCCATTGCCGGCGCGCTGGGCTGGATTTACTGGCGGCTGCTGGGCGAAGCCATCTGGGTCATCCTGGACATTGAGTCCAACACGCGGCGGACGGCGGCGGCGTTGGAAGAGAGGCGGTAGCTAACAGGGAGGCGAACCATGTCAGAACGATTCACGCCATCTGAGGCGCAGGAAGCCAAGGAGCCGGTCAATAAGTCGTCAAGCCTGTCCAGTGCAGAACAGTCGAGCATTGAGCAGAAGATGAAACAACAACCGGCGCCAGGCAGCCTTGACCAGAAAATGAGCGGGGAAGATTGGCGCGGCGCTCCCCCGGACGCCGCGGGGGTCGCCCATTCGCCCGAACGGGTAGAGCACCGCCACCCGCGGGAGAGTGAGATAGAGAGGGAACCACGCACCATGCGGCCCGCGGCGCAACCGCCGGCCGACGATTCCGCAACCCCGCCAGCCGCGCCGTCGGACAGCAAAACGCCCCGCGATGCCGGCGCGCCGCCACGTGAACTGCCTCAAGCAAGCCAGTTGGGCGATGTTGGCATGAATTCGATGCAAGGCAAGAGCGTGGCGCAAGACCAGCACGCTTCGGGTGCTCACGCGAAAGCCGCGAACATGGAGGGTAAGCAAACGTTTCCCCCACCAGACGAGTTGCCAGACAGTAGCCGCTTCGCGCCGTTGGCGCCCGAGCTTAAGCTGGAGTTGTCCAACATTCAGAACATGCCGGTGGAACAACGCCGGGAGGCAATGGCCGACCTATTCAAGCGCGAGGGGAACACCCTGTCCCAGAATGCCGGCATCGCTCGCAATGGCGATGGCGTATGGGTAAAGGATGCTAGCGGCTTTGTTTGGAACATCGATTACAAAGAGTAGTGCAAAGCGCGCTACCATCAGGAGGCAAGCATGAGCGCGGAAACAGCAGCCATGAAACCCATCAGCGAAGGCGTAAAAACCGGCGTCAAAGAGACCGAAAAGCTCGTCAAAAAGCTCTGGTCGCTCATGGACGCCGCCGCGCGGAAGGAAGCGCCGGGCGAGTACCTCTCGTCGCCGGCCATCCGCAGCATCCAGGGCAAGCGGCCCCAGTAGGGGCGGGTTTGCAACCCGCCCGACAACGATTCGCATGAACACTTTCTTCGACAAAATGCGTTCCGGCGCGGGCAAGGCAGCCTTTGAGGCCGACAAGCTGCGGCGCGTCACCCTTATCCAGTCCGACCTGCGCGGGCTGCGGGATGAGTTCCAAAAGCTCTGCGCCCAGGCCGGCCAGGTCGCCTTCAGCCTCCACCAGCGCGGCCAGATCACCCCGCCCGAACTCCTGGCCGTCTGCGAGCAACTGGCCGCCCTGCACCGGCAGATGGGCGACAAGGAGGCCGAAGCCGACCGCATCCGCAATGAGCAGTACGTCGACGCGGGCGCGGCGCCGTCCGGCCCGGCGCTGCTGTGCCCCCAGGGGCACGGCCCCATCCCGCCGGGCGCGCGTTTCTGCCAGCTATGCGGCCAGCCGGGCGTGCCCGCCGGCGGGTGGGCTTCTCCGCCCGCCGCCGCCGTCTGCGCCACCTGCGGCGACGCGCTGACGCCCGACTCCATCTTTTGCGCCAATTGCGGCGCGCCCGTCGGCGGCGCTCGGCCCCCCAGCCCACCGCCCCCGCCCCGGCCGCCCGCCGCCGGCCTGCCGGCCACCGTAAAGCTGGGCGGCGGGCCAAGCGGCCCGCCCGCGCCCGCGCTCTGCCCGTCGTGCGCCGCCCCACTCGACGATCCCGGCGCGGCGACTTGCCCGACCTGCGGTTACCCCTTGAAACGCCCACCCGGCTGATCGCTGCTCAGAGACATCATGGCCCGTCGCACCATCCCACTCCTCTTCCTGCTGCTCCTCCTGCCGCTGCCCCTGCGCGCCGGGCAGACCCGCCAAGATCATCTCGAAGTCGCCATCGAGCCGGCCTACGCCGCGCCAGGCGACACCGTCCAGGTGATCATCAAGAACTTCAACTGGGGCCAGACGGCGCGGCTGAATGTCGCGCTGGTCAACGGCCGCGACAGCGGCGGCGCGCAACCCCTGACGGCCGACGCCCCGCTGAAGCTTGGGCCGCGCCGGCGCGCCTCACTGGCCGCCACGCCCGATGCGGCTGGCCTCTGGACGGTTCAGCCCACCGGCGAGTGGATCTTCGGCCCGGCCATCACCGCCCCCTCGGCCGCCCTCCTCGTCGTCACCCCCGGCTCCTCCGGCGGCGTCATCGGCCCCAATGAGGCCGTTGAGGGCGTGATCGTCCCCGACGAAGAGGCGGGCAGCGGTTTCGGGGCCTGGGTGCTCGATCTGGCCGAGGAGACGCCGGTCAGTTTCCAGATCGCCTGGGGCAGCGCGCATGAGGACGATTACCTGAGCGTCCTCGACAGCGCGGGCGATTCGATCGCCGGCGGCCGGAGCTACATCCCCGCCGTGACCCTGTCGCCGGGCCGCTACTTGATCGCGCCCCAGAGCGAGGTGGAACAGTCCTATACCCTCACCCTCGCGCCCGGCCTCAGCGGCGACAACGAGGACGGCGTGACCCTCCAGCCCGGCGCGCTGTTCGCCGGCCTGCTCGCGCCGCGCGCCGACCAGGATGCATTCACCCTCGCCGCCGCGCCGGGCGACGTTCTGTTCCTGGCCCTGAACGCTGCGACGGACACGCTCGATCCCCAGCTGACCCTGCTCGACCCCGCCGGCAATGAGGTCGCCATGAACGACGATGTGCAGGGCTACAACGCGGCCCTGTCCTACGTCGCGCCCATACCCGGCAACTACACCGTGCGCGCCGCCAGCGCCGGCGGCAACTCCGAAGGCGAATACACACTGGAGTTCGCGCTCGACCCGGAGATGGCTCGCCTCCAGCCGCCAACCGTCCTGCCTCTCGGCGGCAGCGCCAACGGCCAGATGCCGCCGGACGGGGCAGAGGCGTGGCGCTTCGCGGGCGCGGCCGGCGACAGCGTCGGCATTCTCGTGCAAAGCGCCGGCGAGGGCTTCGACCCATTGCTGACGCTCTATGGCCCGGACGGAAGCCAGCTGGCTCAGGTTGACGATACGCAAGGCTCCGCCAACCCGCTCAACCCGCTGCTCAATACTGAACTGCCGGCCGATGGCTACTACACCATCGTCGTCAGTTCCTATGGCGGCGGGGGCGGCGCCTACACCTTGACCCTCAGCGCCGCACCGCTGCCCACGCCGGCCCCTTAGGCTGGCCGCTAACAGGAGAGAGTATGAAGTGCCCACACTGCCAAAGCGAAGTCCGCGACACCGCCAGGTTCTGCCCCTCCTGCGGCCAACGGATCGAGGCGTCGAAGGCCACGGAGATGATCCGGCCCAAGCCCGGCGAACCGCCCGGCGGTCAACTGCCCGGCGGCGCGTCGCCCGCCCGCACCCCACCTGCCTATACCCCGCCGGCCTACACGCCGCCCGCCTACACGCCGCCGGTGGACTATAGCGCGGTTCCTCAGCCCATCACGCCGGCCCCCGCAGCTAAAGCGACCCGCCGCCTACCTTGGCCGCTGCTCGGCGTGGCGGCGGTGGTGCTGCTGCTGGTCGGAGCGGCGGCGTGGTTCTTCCTGCTGCGCGGCGGTGGGGGCAGCGCGGCTGTGCCCGAAGGCGACCGGCTGCTCCTCTCCGTCAGCCCCGATGGCCTCTACGCTGATGAGACGTTGGCGGCCATCGCGCCCGATGGAGCCGACTATCAGGAGGTGGCCTTCGACCGGGATGGGTTGGACGTTCTCAGTTATCTGGACAACCCCAACGCTTTTGTGGCCCGCGACGGGCAATGGTTGGCCATGACACGCCAGAACAACGACGGCTGGGAGTTGTCGCTCGCGCCCACCGACGGCGGCGTGGAGCTGTTCAACGACCCCGACTTTCAGGGGACGGCCGCCTTCGCCCCCGACAGCAGCGCCTTCGCCTATACGCGCGTCAGCGTGGACGAAGACAACGGCGACGGGACCATCACCCTGGTCGTCGTGGATCGCGAGGGCAACGAGATCGTCAGCCGGCCCGACCTCGTCTTTGCGGACTTCTTTGCCAGCGGCGACCGCCTCCTGGCTGCCCAGACGGATGAAGAGGGGCTGCTCAGCCATCTCGTCACGCTCGACCTGCCCGACGGCGAGCCGCAGGTCGTGGTCGATCTGGCCGACAGCACGAACGACGTTCAACCCTTCGTCCTGGACAACGCCATCTACTACCGGCACGACGACGAACTGCGCCGGGTGGACGCGGCCGGCGAGAACAGGGAGACCGTCTACCGCTTCGAGAGCGACAGCCCCTACATCATGCGCCTGCCCGGCGAGAACGATCACCTATTCCTCTTCGAGCGCTTCACCGACGAGTTAATGGGCGAGTTGATGGTCATCACGCTGCCCGAAGGCGACCGCGTGCGCCTCGACGAAGAGGCGGTCATCTTGCCGTCCGAGGGTGGGCCGCTCAGCCCTACGCTGGCCCTGTCGGCCGGCGGCCAGCTCGCCTACGCCACCGGCGAGGCGGGCGACCGCTCCCTCTACGTCGCCAACCTCGACGGCAGCGACCGCAAGCGCGTCGCCACCGATCTGGCCTGGGTTAACTTCGGCTTCGCGCCCGATAGCGGCCACCTGGCCTACGTGGCCGGAGAGGATATTTACAGCACTGGCGACCTCTACGTGATGGAACTGCCGGATGGCAACGCGACCCGCATCGACGATGGCGTCTGGTCGTTCCTGATCGGCGACGGCCGCGTCTACTACACCACGGTCGATGACCCGCAGAGCGACAGCGCTGAGTCGGTAGTGCGCCGCGCTGCGCTGAACGGCGACGACAACGAGAGCATCTACGGGCCGGAGGATGGCTTGTTGACCTTGCTCAGCCCGGTGAGGTGATCATGAGCCGCTGCTCTGTCTGCGGTCGCCCGAACCCGTCTGAGGCCAGCTTCTGCATCTATTGCGGCGCGTCGCTAACCCCGGCGCGGCGCGGACGGTCGCGGCTATTGGGATTGGGGCTGAGCGTGTTGGCGCTGGTAGCAGGCGCGGCGCTCTTCCTGCTCTGGGATCGCTTCATGCCCCCCTCGGAGACTCCACCCGCGCCGACCGTCCTGGCCGCGACAACCAGGGGGAGTGAAGCGCCGGCAGCCACCAGTGAGGGGCAGCCAACACCCTTGCCAGCCGCGCCAAGTGGCGACGCCCCACCCACCAAGACCGTCGCGCCGCCGCCCACGCTGGCCCCCTCGCCCACACCCCCGCCGACCGCCACGCCCGCCCCGCCGGCCGATGAGATCGTCTTCCAATCCAACCGCGACGGCGACTACGAGATCTACATCATGGCTCTTGACGGCGGCAACCTGCGCCAGCTGACCGACAACCCATTCGCCGACGAGTTCCCTCGCGTCTCGCCCGACGGCCGCCGCATCGCCTTCCAGTCTGACCGGGATGGCAACCAGGAGATTTACGTGATGAACCGCGACGGCAGCGGCGCGACGCGGCTGACCAGCGAGCCGGCGCGCGACCGCCTGCCCGCCTGGTCGCCCGACGGGACGCAGGTGGTCTTCACCAGCGAGCGCAGCGGCGCGGCCGACCTCTACATCGTCAACGCCGACGGCAGCGGCCTGCGCCAGGTGACCAGCACGCCTGAACGCGACGGGCACGTGGCCTGGTCGGTGAATGGCCGGTTGGTCTACAACGTCACGGTCGGCAACGTCTTTCAGGTGTTCGCGTGCAACGCCGATGGGTCGGGCGAGCAGCGGTTGACCAACTCCGCCGTCGATGAGTGGTCGGCCGAGTGGTCGCCCGACGGCCAGACGATCCTCTTCCTGACCGAACGGGAGCACAGCACGCATCCGGCCATCTACGTCATGAACGCGGACGGCGGCAATCCCCGCCGCCTCTATGACAGCGAGCGCTACGAATGGTCGCCGGTCTGGTCGGCCGACAGCCGCTATGTGCTGTTCAGCGTCAGCGCCAGCGGCGGCGACAATGAGCAGGACGACATCTACATCATGAATGCCGACGGCGCTAATCCTCGCCTGCTCATGCAGCGCGGCTCGTATCCCTCCTGGGCCGTCGCCTTCAGATAAGAGGAGGTATCCACAGATTTCACAGATTTCACAGATTGAGGAAGAAGCTCACGCAAAGCACGCCAAGTTTGCCAAGAAGGCAAAGAAGAATCAATCTTTTTGCCTTCTTGGCAAACTTGGCGTACTTTGCGTGAGCCTCTCAATCTGTGAAATCTGTGGATTCTCTTAATACGCCCCAAGTTCCTCTAGGCGATCGTCATCAATCCCGAAGTGGTGGGCGATCTCGTGGATGACCGTGTGGCGCACTTCCTCGCGCACACGGTCGAGATACTCCCCCTCCGCCCACTCGGCCGCGGCCCGCTCGATGGGAATCTGGAACAGGGTGATCGTGTCCGGCGGGGCCAGGTTATACCCCTGGCCGCGCTCCGTCAACGGAATACCACGGTAGAGGCCGAGCAGCGTGTCGCCCGGCGGCACGCGCATGTCGCGCAACAAACGGCGCGACGGCTGCGGCTCCACCAGGATGACCACGTTGTCCATCTGCGCCTGGAAAAACGGCGGCAAGTCGTCCAGCGCCTCGCCGACGAGTTCCTCGAATTGACTTTCGCTCAACATAATTCAATTAGGAATTAGGAACTAGGAATTAAGAATTAGGAATGCGCTCGCATAGTTGAGTGTACTGTCTTTAATTCCTAATTCCTAATTCCTATTTTCCGAAAGCCGCTGGCCCATACGAATGGTAGTCCAGCGCCGCCAGTTCTTCATAGACCACCACCACCGTGCGCAGCGCCGCCGGCATCGTCACCCGATTCACCATCGCGCCGCTAGCGTCAGCATCCGTGCCCTCCCAGCCGCCGACGTAGGCGCCGTTCGCCGGAGCCGCGGTCAGGGTGACGACCTCGCCCAATACGTAGTTGCCCGGCGGGCACGACTCCGACTGCGCGGGCGACGGCGTCGGGTCGCCGCCCCGACCGCGGTGCTCCAGCGACAGCCGGAAGCAGGTCGGCGTGCCGGCCTCGTAGTTCACCGTGACCACGTGGTCGCCGGCCGGCATGGTGGCCGTGTTGCTGAGCGTATGCGCGGCGTCGTTGGCCGTGCCCTGCCACGATCCCACGCTCCAGCCCGCCGCCGGGGCCGCCCGCAGTGTCAGCGCCTGCCCCTCGGTGTAGAACCCGCCCGGGCAGCCGCCGGAGTTGGCCGGCGAGGCCGTTGGATCAGACCCCGAGCCGGCATGCACCAGCGTCAGCTTGTGGCAGGTAGGCTGCACCTGGGCGTAGATGACCGCCGCCAGATGGCTGTTGGCCGGCATGGTCAGGCTGTTGGTGGTCGACGGGCTGCTGTCGTCGACCGTGCCGCTCCAGCCGATGATCCCCCAGCCGGCGGCGGGGCTGGCCGACAGGCCGACCACCGCGCCGGCATTGTACTGCCCCGCCGGGCAGCCGGCCGATTGGGCCGGCGTCGCCACCGGGTCGGAACCGCTACCGCTGTGGGTCAATTGCAGCGGGTAGCAGTCAGTGCTCCCGCCCCCACCCCCCTCGCTCGCCCGCACGTAGATGTCCGGGTCGCCATCGCTGAAGTCCTGCCAGACCATATAGACCCGGCCGGCGCTGTCCACGGCCGGATAGGGCTGCATCGAGGGGCCGCCGTTATCACTGACACCCCCTTTGCCAGCCGACCCCTCGCCGATCTCTTCCCACGACTGGCCGTTCCACCGCCGGATGTAGACTTCTTCATCGCCGTCCGAGCCGTCGCTCCAGGCCACGTAGGGCTTGCCGCCCGGGCCGAGCGTCAGGGCGACATCTTGCACCTGCCCCTTCGTGTTGCTGATGCCGCGCCCAGAGGCGGAGTCCCGGCCCATCTCGGCCCAGCTCGTCCCGTTCCAGCGACGCACGTAGACCTGGTAGACGCCATCGTCGTCATGGTCATCTTCCACCTCCTCGGCCCAGGCGGCGTAAATAGAGCCATCAGGCGCGGCGGCCAGGTGGCGCAGGCGCGAGTGGCCGTCGCCGGGGCTGATCCCGTCGCCGCCGGCTGAGTCTGTCCCCAGCGCCACCCAGCTCTCACCATCGAACTGGCGAACGTAGACGTCGGTGTCGCCATCGCTGGCGTCAGTCCAGCCCACCACCGGCCGGCCGGCCGAATTGACGACGATAGAGGGGTGAGTAGAGTCGCGGCTGTTGCGACTGACGCCCTCGCCGGTGGCCGAACCGCTGCCCACTTCTTCCCAACGGCCATTGACGAAGGCGCGCACATACACGTCCCAGTCGAAACCGCCGAGATCCTGCCAGGCCAGCAGGATCACGCCGGTCGGATGCACGGCGAGGGTGGGCTGCGCCGAGCCGAACAGATTGTTGCTGACGCCGCTGCCCGAGGCCGAACCGCTGCCCACCTCGACCCAGGCAGAGCCATTCCAGCGCCGGACGTAAATCTCCGAGTCCCACGAGGTGTACTCCGCCCAGGCCAGATAGATCGAGCCGTCGGGCGCGGCGGCCAATGCCGGCTGGCGCGAGTCGCCCTCGGTGTTGCTGACGCCGCCGCCGGAGGCCGAGCCGCTGCCCACCTCTTCCCAGTTGTTGTTGCGCCAGCGGCGCACGTAGATTTCGGCGTCGCCATCCGACCAGTCGCCCCAGGCGACGAAGAGGGAGCCATCGGCGGCGATGACCGCGGTCGGGCGATAGGAGTCAACGTCGTTGCGGCTGATGCCGCCATCGGTGGCCGAGCCGCTGCCCAGCTCGACCCAACCGGCGTTGGACGGGCGGGAGTCGGCGCTGCCCAGTGCGCCGGCCGGCGCGCCGGCGCTCAGCCAGGCGGCCCCCAGCGCAAGTATGGGTAATAGGAACCTGCGCCATCGTGCGTTGCGTATTGCGTTGAACATGGGTTGTTCTCCCAGTCTGTTTTTCTTCCCTCCTTCCTAATTTGATCCGCCCCGTTACGTGTCTTCTAGCAGTATAGTCACGATGGCGTCAGGCTCAAGAGCCTATCTACTTAGTTGGCATTCTGTTAAGGGACTTTTCACGGTAACCTAACGCCCGCGCCATGTCACCCACCCCAAACAAAACCGGGCGTCCGTGGGACGCCCGGCTCAAGTAGGGGCAGACCTGCGTGTCTGCCCTAGCGCCCTGGGGCAGACACGCAGGTCTGCCCCTACGACTACTCCGCCATCACAAACTTGCCATCCGGTTCCGGCTCCGGCGTGGCGTCGGCCGGGCGGGGCTGCGCGTTGATGAACTCCTGCACCTGGCGGTGCGCCTCATCGTCGGTGAACTGCACCGGCGGCGATTTCATGAAGTAGGACGACGGCGCGACCAGCGCCCCGCCGATGCCCCGGTCGAGGGCCAGCTTGGCGCAGCGCACGGCGTCGATGATGACGCCGGCCGAGTTGGGCGAGTCCCACACCTCCAGCTTCAGTTCCAGTTGCAACGGCACGTCGCCGAAGGCGCGCCCTTCCATGCGGATGTGGCACCACTTGCGGTCGGTCAGCCAGGGCACATAGTCGCTCGGCCCCACGTGGACGTTGTCGACGCCCAGGTCATAGGGCAGCTGGCTGGTGACGGCGTTGGTCTTGGAGATCTTCTTGCTCTCCAGACGTTCGCGTTCGAGCATGTTGAGGAAGTCGGTGTTGCCGCCGAAGTTGAGCTGATAGGTGCGGTCGACGTGCACGCCGCGGTCCACGAACAGCGAGGTCAACACGCGGTGCACAATGGTCGCGCCCACCTGCGACTTGATGTCATCGCCGAGGATCGGCAGACCCGCATCGCGGAAGCGCTTGCCCCAGTATTCAGACGAGGCGATGAACACGGGGATGCCATTGACGAAGGCGCAGCCCGCTTCGAGCGCCTGCTCAACGTACCACTTGGTGGCCATCTCGGAGCCCACAGGCAGGAAATTGACCACCACGTCAGTCTTGGTTTCCTTCAACAGGCCGACGATGTCGGCTGTGGGACCAGGCGCCTTGGTGATGACCTGCGAGAGGTACTTGCCCAGGCCGTCGTGGGTCATGCCGCGCACCACGGGCACGTTCAGGTTCGGCACGTCTGAGAACTTGTAAGTATTGTTCGGCTCGGCGAAGATCGCCTCCGAAAGGTCCTTGCCAACCTTGGTCACGTTGACATCGATGCCAATCGTGAACTCAATGTCGCTGAGGTGGTAGCCGCCCATGCGGGCATGCATGATGCCTGGAATGATCGCATCATCCTTGGCGTTCTTGTAGAATTGCACACCCTGAACCAGCGACGAAGCGCAGTTTCCCACGCCAATGATGGCCACGCGTACCTTTTTATTTGCCATGAAGCCTATCTCCTTCGATATGGTTTTCAAAATTGTTTTTGATCTGCATCACAAAACCAAATTACCGATTGGCCTGTGATGTATAATCTTACTGTAATAGACGGATTATTGCCCATGCCCCTCGCACCCAATCATCGACTTGAACGCCTCATCGATCTGACCCGCGGCCTGACCAGCACGCTGGACGTGCAGACCTACCTGCAATCCCTGCTCTCCGCCGCCGTGGAATTGACTGACAGCGAAACGGCCTCGATCCTCGAATACGACCGTGAAGCCAACGAACTGCGCTTCCGCGCCGTGCCCTGGTTCCACAGTGAGGCGCTGGACTCAATCTATGTGCCGCTCGATAATAGCATGGCGGGCTGGGTGGTGCGCAAGGCCGCCCCGCTCATCATCGATGATATCAGCCAGGATAAGCGTCATTTCCGTCAGGTGGATACGGCAAGCGATTTCGAGACGCGCTCCCTGCTGGCTGTCCCGCTCAAACAGCATGATAAAGTTCTAGGGGTCTTTGAAACACTCAACAAATCGAACGACGCCCATTATACCGAGGAAGATGTCGCAATTCTAGAGACGCTGGCGTCATTGGCCCTTTCAGCCATACAGACCGACACGCGTGAGAGGCGCATCAAGGCGTATTACAACGAGGTCGCTGAACTGGACCGTCTCAAGAATGACTTCATTGCCATCACCTCGCACGAGCTGCGCACTCCGCTCGGATTGATCCTGGGGCACGCCACCTTCCTCAAGGAACTGCTTGGCAACCAGTACAACGAGCAGGTGGAGGCCATCATCCGCAACGCCACCAGGCTCAAAGAGATCACCGAAAGCCTGTCCAACGTGGACAACTATCAGGCGGGCACAGCACGCATCCGCCAGAACAAGGCATCGATCGCGCGCATCGTCAAAGAGGTGGCCTCCTCCTACCTGGATATTGCCAGGCGCAAGAACATCAACCTGCGCGTCGAGATCAGCAATGATGAACTGCTGGTCGAAGTGGACAGCAACAAGGTCGCCATCGTGGTCAGCAACCTGATCAAGAATGCCATCACCTTTACCGACACGGGCGGACAGGTGCTGGTCACTGCAGAACAGGTGCCCGAATACATCAAGGTCTCGGTCATCGACAACGGCATCGGCATCCCGCCCGCCGACCTGCCGCGCATCTTCGAGCGTTTCTTCCAGGTCGAGTCGCACCTCACCCGCCGCCACGGCGGCATGGGGCTGGGACTCTCGGTGGCCAAGGCCATGATCGAAATGCACGGCGGCCGCATCTGGGCCGAAAGCGTGGCGGGGCGCGGCAGCAACTTCACCTTCCTGCTGCCTCTCAACCCGCAGACCCAGCGGCTCGTTTCAAAAGTTCCCGCGGAATAAAAACATCACAACCAATCGCTCTTCTCCTAAACCAGCAAAATCCATGGAAACCACCTACGTCATTGCCGGGCGCTTTGCGCGCGAATACATTCTGCCCCCTGTGGGACAAGCACTGATCGACCACCCGGGCGGCGACCTGCTCTACGCCGCGGGCGGCCTCTCCGTGTGGGAGGGCAACATCGGCCTGGTCTCACGCGTGGGCGAGGACCTGCCGCGTCAGTGGCTGCAAGACCTGCAAAAGCGCAGCTTCGACACGCGCGGAATTCGCGTGCTGCCACAGGGCGTGGACCTGCGCGACTTTATCGCCTACACCGATTTCGATCACCGCAGCCACAACAGCCCCGTCTCGCATTTTGCGCGGCGCGAGATGACCTTCCCCAAATCGCTGCTGGGCTATCAGCCCAACCAGGTCAACCCGCTGCGCACGCCCTCCGTCAGCGACATTCCACGCGAATACCTGTACGCGCGCGCGGTGCATATCTGCCCGATGGACGTCACCGCGCAGAGTCAACTGGTGGCGGCCTTCAAGGGCGGATCGGTCACCAGCATCAGCCTGGACCCCGCGCCTGAAACCATGAAACCCGTCTTCTTCAAGGACTTGCGCCTGATGCTGCAAGGCGTGACGCTGTTCATGCCCTCGGAAGATGAACTGCGCTCGCTCTTCTGGGGCGAGACCCACGACCTGTGGGAGATGATCGACGCCATCAGCCCGTTCGGCTGCGAGGCCGTCATTGTCAAGCGCGGCTCACAGGGGCAGCTTGTGTACGATGTGCCAGGCAAGCATCGCTGGGAGGTGCCCGCCTACTCGGCGCGCCTGGCCGACCCGACGGGCGTGGGCAGCGCCTTCAGCGGCGGATGCCTGGCGGGTTATCAGAAAACCTTCCATCCGCTGGATGCGACTCTGTACGGCAGTATTTCCGCCTCGTTGAAACTGGAAGGCAGCGGCCCGTTCTACCCCATGGACGTGATGCCAGGGTTGACCGAGGCGCGCCTGCAAGCTCTCAAAGACCTGGTCAGAAAGGTGTAACCATGCGCGACAGAATTCTCGAACTTGCCATTGCCGTCCAACAGGTAGCAGCGCCTACCTTCGAGGAGAAGGCGCGCGCCGATTTTGTGCAGGCCACATTCAACGAACTGAACCTGCTGGATGTCTCGCAGGATGAACTGGGCAACGTGTACGGGCGGCTGGCGGGGGATGGCGCGGGCGACCCGCTGGTGGCGGTCGCTCACCTGGATACGGTCTTTCCAAACGGGACCAGCCTGGAGGTCCGCGAAGAAGGGGACAAGGTCTACGGCCCAGGGCTGGGAGATAACTCTGTGGGGGTGGCGGCGCTAGTCGAGTTGGCACATCTGATCCGCCAGCGCAAGATCGAACTGGGCGGGGACCTGTGGCTGGTGGCCGATGTGGGCGAGGAGGGGCTGGGCGACCTGCGCGGGATGCGCAAGGTGGTCGAGCGGTTCGGCGCGCAGGTGCAGGGCTATCTGATCATCGAGGGACTGGCGCTGGGACACGTCTATCACCGCGCGATCGGCGTGCGGCGCTATCGCGTCACTGCGCGGACGGCGGGCGGGCACTCGTGGTCGGACTACGGCCAGCCGTCGGCGGTGCATGAACTGGCGCGGCTGGTGACGCAGATCACGGCGCTGCATGTGCCCGTCACGCCGCGCACCACGTTGAATGTGGGCGTCATCGCGGGCGGCACGACCATCAACACGCTGGCCGAGGAAGCCTGGTTCGAGCTGGACCTGCGCTCGGAGAACGCGGACAGTCTGGCCATCCTGAACGAGCAGGTGCAGAAGTTGATCGCGGCGGCCAACCGCCCTGGCGTGAGCGTGGAGAGCAGGCCCATCGGCCAGCGCCCCGCAGGCGAGATCGCCGTGCATCATCCGCTGATACAACTGGGCATACGCTGCCTCGAACAGCAGGGACTGAGCGGCAGCCTGACGGCAGGCTCCACCGACGCGAATATCCCGCTCAGCATGGGCATCCCTGCCGTGGTGCTGGGTGTGACCACAGGCGGCGGCGCGCACACCAAACGCGAGTTCATCCTCAGCGAACCCATCGAGCAGGGCATGAATCAACTGGTGTGTT
>NZ_JAYRVJ010000151.1:0-2861 GCF_041918635.1 Promineifilum sp. (SeqCode) | reverse complement strand
TCATCGCCGTAGCGCAGCTGGAGCAGCGTCATGCCGTAGTTCCCGCCGTTGACGAACATGGCGACGATGAGCACCGTCGCCGTCGCCCGCCGCCCCAGACGCAACAGGCGGGTCAGCCCGAAGGCCAACCCGCCCATCACCACAATGCTGAGCGCCGTGAACGCCGCCAGCTCGGCCAGCTCCTCGGCCGGCAGCTGGCTGCTGACCAGCGAGGAGAAGACCAGGCACGGACTCAGGACGTTGAAGACAACGCTACTGAGTGTGCGAAGGTCCAGCCCAAAACGCCGCCGCAGCCAGTAGCCGAAGGAGGCCACCAGCATGATCGGCAGGATGTTCTGCGTCAGGACATTGAAGAAGACGCTCAATTGGCGCGCAGGTCATCGGCCAGATCGTCGTCATCGACCAGGTCCAGGTCGTCATCGGATAGGGCGAGCAGGTCGAAATCGCTGCCTGGAAACTCCATCTCCTCCAACGCCTCGTCAACGGCGTCGGCCAACTCCTCATACGCGGGGTCGTCGGCCATGCTCGACAGCAGCGCGTACGCCCGGTCGCCGCCGATCTGCCCCAGCGCCAGCACGGCGGCCATGGCGACCTCCAGGTCGTCGTCATCCAGCAGTTGCTCCAGCGTGTCGATGGAGTCGCTGCTGCCGATCGACCCGGCGGCGCGGGCGGCCTCGGCGCGGAAGTCGGCCGAGGGGCTGCCCATCTCATCCTCGATGATCGGCAGCCACTGCCGGTCGGCCGAGCCGCCCATAGCGAAGAGGGCGCTCAGTTGCATGTCGTAGGAGCCTTCCTCGTAAGCGTCGCGGATCAGCTCCGGGATGCGCGGATGGTCGGACGAGGCGACGGCCTCCAGCGCGGCTTGCTTCACCTGCGGGGGCGTCGTCGGCCGCTCATACTCGGCCAGCAGCGCCGCGACGATCGGCTCAGCCACGTCGTGTTGCATCTGCCCCCACTCGGCCAGCAGGACGTAGTGGGCCAGGGCGCGGGCGGCGGCGGTGCGCACGCTCACGTCCGGGTCGCGCGCCAGCAGGTCGAGGATGGGGCGGATCAGGTGGGTGTCGGTGGAGTCCCACAGCCCATCGAGCGCGGCCACGCGCACGGCCGGGTA
Source organism: Promineifilum sp. (SeqCode) (assembly GCF_041918635.1). Classification (NCBI taxonomy): domain Bacteria; kingdom Bacillati; phylum Chloroflexota; class Ardenticatenia; order Promineifilales (SeqCode); family Promineifilaceae (SeqCode); genus Promineifilum (SeqCode); species Promineifilum sp. (SeqCode). The sequence goes on along the minus strand of NZ_JAYRVJ010000151.1, from coordinate 1,750 downwards.
CTGGTCGGCCAACAGGTGAGCGAAGATGGGCGTGAAGTCCACGATGTAATTCTCTTCGGCGATGTCGGCCATGTGGCGCACGAGCGCGGCGCGCCGCTCCACATCGACCTCCAGCCAGTCGCGCTGGAACCGCTTGAAGTCCGCGTCGGACATATCCGACAGGCGGTAGAGCAAATGGATCGGCGCTTCCTCCTCCGTGAAGAGCGACGAAAGCACCGATTCAAAAGGAAGTTCTTTTTTAGTCGTCATAATAAGTCACATAAGTAGGGGCAGACCTGCGTGTCTGCCCCTGCGTGTCTGCCCCTGCGTGTCTGCCCCTGCGTGTCTGCCCCTGCGTGTCTGCCCCTGCGTGTCTGCCCCTGCGTGTCTGCCCCTGCGTGTCTGCCCATCCGTGCTGGGCGCACACGCAGGTGCGCCCCTACCCCAGACCGCACACCCACGTGCGCCCCTAAAACGGGATGATCGGGTTGATAATGTCCTGAACGATGAGCACCGCCATCAACCCCAGCAGCACGAGCATACCGATGACGTGCACCATCCCCTCGCGCTCCGGCTCGATGCGCCGGCCGCGCACGGCCTCGATGAGCACGAACAGGATGCGCCCGCCGTCCAGCGCCGGGATGGGCAGCAGGTTGGTCAGCCCCAGCGCGACGCTGATGAACGCCGCCATCGTCAGCAGCGGGTACAGCGTGCGCCCGTCGGCCGAGGATTCGGCCGCTTCGCCGGCGATCTGGCTGATGCCGACGATGCTGACCGGCCGGGCCTCGCGGGCCGTGATCTCGCCGTTGATCAGCATGGCCGGCAGCCGGGCGTAGAGGGAGACGTACTCCCACATGAACTCGACCGAGCCGGTGGCCGCCTCGATCGGGTTGCGGCCGATGCGCGGCCCCTCGGCCAGCCCAATACCCAGCGGGCCTTCGGTGGCCGGATCGTACTCGCCCGCAGCGCGCGGCGTCACCGGCAGCGTCAGCCGCTCGCCGTCGCGCAGCACCAGCAGGTCTACCGCCGTGCCCGCCCGCTCATACACCGTATTGACCAGCGTGCCGGAAGTCATGACCAGGCGGCCATCCACTTCCAGGACGATGTCGCCCGGCTGGAGGCCGGCCACTTCCGCCGGCGAGCCGGGGTTGACGGCGTCGATCTGGATGGCCGGCGCGCCCAGCACCAGGGCCAGCCAGAACAGGAAGAGCGCGGCGATAAAGTTCATGCCCGCCCCCGCGGCCAGCACGAACAGCCGCACGCGCTTCGACGCCGCCGACAGGCCGCCGGGCACACTGGGATCATCCTCGCCCGCCGGCCGCACAAAGCCGCCCACGGGAATCCAGTTGAGGGAGTAGATCGTCCCGTTGCGTTCGAACAGCTTGACGGCGCGCGGCGGCAGGCCAAAGCCGAACTCCTCCACGCGCACCTTGCTCAGCTTGGCCGCCCAGAAGTGGCCCAACTCGTGCACGATGACGATCGGCGTCAGGACGATGAGAAAGCCGCCTATTGCCCAGAGAAAATTAGAGTCCATAGTGATCCCCTACTTGGCGCGCCCACCTTCAGTCTCCCCGACGCTCCACCAGCGCACAGGCCAAAGCCACCGCGAACGCACCCTTGATTATATGTCTACTAGACGACCCGTCGCAAGCGCCGGGTTCCCCATCTAACGGCACTCTAAGGGGGAGGGGGAGCGGGGGAGCAGGGGTGCAGGGGGGCAGGGGGGCAGGGGTGCAGGGGTGCAGTGCGCCGCGCAAGCGGTGCTGCGTCT